>CAYUOQ010000018.1:0-6316 GCA_964446445.1 uncultured Methanosarcinales archaeon | reverse complement strand
GGCACTGGTCCTGGCGGAAGGGTCACCGAGGATGATGTTAAACGGACAGGCAGCCCGGCACCTTCATCTGCCGCTAGCCAGCTAAGGGGCGAGAGCCAGGTAAAAGTTTCAAAGAAATACGACGTTTGGGGCTACGTAAGGAGAGTGCCAATTAAGGGCGTAAGGAAGGTAACAGCAGAGAGAATGGCATTATCCGCCTCAAAGACAGCGGCTGTCACAAATTTTGATGAGGCTGATGTTACGGAATTGGCTGCGCTTCGTGAAAAGGAGAAAGCTGCAGCAGGCGGGAAAGGAATTAAGCTGACATTTCTGGCTTTTATCTTAAGGGCTGTTTTTGAGGCAATGAAAAAGCCCGGAAACAATCTTGTTAACAGCAGTTTGGATGAGCAAAACCATGAGATAGTAGTAAAGGAGTATTACAACTTTGGCTTTGCTGTTGCAACCGAAGCTGGCCTTGTCGTTCCCGTTGTCAAGGGGGTGGATAAGAAAGGCGTTGCATCTATTGCCAAGGAAATCCAGGAGCTTGCTGGAAAGGCCAGAAGCCGAAAGATTGACCTGGCAGACCTTAATGGTGGAACTTTTACAATTTCAAACTTAGGCTCTATTGGCGGGACATTCTTCACTCCGATAATAAATTATCCTGAAGCTGCAATTTTGGGTGTTGGAAAGATTGTTGAAAAGCCTGTCGTAAAGGACGATAAAATTGTAATCCGGAAGATTATGCCCCTTTCGCTGACATTCGACCATCGCATCATCGACGGTGCCCAGGCTGCTGCATTTCTTAATGCTCTGATTAGCGTTCTTGAGAAGCCTGTAATGCTGCGCTAAAGTGTCACTTTAACATATCTTTAATTTATCCGTATCGCAAAGGAAAAAGATGTCACAGCGCATCACCTTTTTTATATTCAAGAATAACTCTGTAATCTTATGTCCAGAGCTCGCAGGCATGACCACGCTGCTTATGTAAGAAAACTTTACGAAACTCATTTTGAAAGTTTCCCTCCTGAAGTTCATGGGGCATTGCAGCAAAGGCAGTTCTCAAGTTTGCCCGCTGATTTTTTCGCCGCTTTAAATGCAAACGGTTATGCTATGACTCTTGTGCCCGGCATTGATGAACTGATTGAGGATGGCGGAGTTGCGACTGTAAGAAGGTTTAACATTTTTGGCAGCATGAAGCAGGATGCAATTTTGGACTTGGTCAGGAGGGAGTTCAATATTTACTTTTTCCTGACAGCTGTTTACGCATTATCACATGATTCACCAGCGCTTGAGACCTTTCCAATTTATGTTGAGAAAAGGGTTTATGCGCAACCCTTGCTTTTGCAAGAAGTAATGAAGAGGGCAGCAAGTGGGTTTGGTTGGGATCGCCTTGAAGCTTATTTCAGCAATCTCCCTTCTTTTAGATAAAAAGATAAGAAATCGGGCTCCGAAATGGTAAACGCCCCTTGTTGCAAAGCTTTCTGACAGTTACTACTCATATCTGATATTTAAACCTTTCGTCGGATTTTTTGAAAACTTTTCGCTTTTTTGGCCAATTTTTGAAAGAATTCTGTTAAGACCAGTAAGTTTTCCAGACACATAAAAAAGATTTCAATAAAGCTAGGCCAAGGCACATTAATCAAAGTTTTTACTCATTCTTCGCAGTTAACTGCTGGCGTATGTTGCCGGGCTGGCGGAATGGTATACGCGCTCGTCTAAGAAACGAGTAAGTTGCAAAGCTTTCCGGGTTCGAATCCCGGGCTCGGCGCATTCGTCATTATCTCATATAGTTCCATTCTTCAGAAGAGTATTTTTCCTTGGAGAGCTTTTCAGCAGATGCCTTTTCTTTCCCGGTTACGACTCCAATTTCAAATTCCTTGCCTTCAGTGAATGCTGCCATTAGTGCGTCTTTCAAGTCTTCTTCAGACACTTCTGGCTTTATGTCCGTCATTGAGGTTACCCGTTGCTTGACGTCTGAAATGAATTTGTCAGAGATTTTTTCCTTTGGCACCTTCAGAATGGAAAACATAGTTGCAACGTCAAGCTTGTAGAGTATTGTGCCATGCTGCAACAGTATTCCTCCCCTTCTTGTCTGAGCATTTCCCGATATTTTCTTTCCGCCTGTTATTATGTCGTTTATTGGCTTGAACTCTGCGGTTATTCCAAGCTTTCCAAGGGCATTTACTATCCACCCGCATATTTCCCGATATGATTCTGTTATTCCTTTTTGAAAGAGTGATTCAGGAGCTATAACGCTGTATGTCAGTTCGCCATCCTTGTCGTGGTAAACAGCCCCTCCACCGGTCCTTCTTCTGACAATGTCCACCCCAAGGCTTTTGGCAACGTCCGTGTCAACCTCGTCAGTAAGGCTTTGGAAATATCCTATTGAAACTGCGCTCGGAAGCCACTTGTAGAATCTTATTGTTGGTGGTGATTCCCTGGCCTTTACAGCTTCGCTTATGGCTTCATCAAGGGCCATGTTAAGAAAGGCATTGTTAATTGTTAAGTCCAGAATTCTCCACTTTGTCAAAGTCGTCCCACCAATCACTGATTTGTTGTTGTCTTTGCAGATAGAGCATTTGATAATGCTGTCTTGAATGTTTTTGCTATTCCCTCTGGTGTGACACCCACAAGTTGCGCTTTTTCTTCCTCGATAAGCCTCGCAAGTCCTGCGGAAATAGACTCCTCACTATCCTTCTGGTCAAGGTTGACAAGCAGTTGCTCTATGTCGTCAACGAAATCTTCCGGGTATATGAAAAAGTCTCCCTGCATTTGCACGTCTTCCATGATGCCTTCTTCATGGTTGAAGTCTACCTTTACCCTGAGCAGTTTCCCGCCAGGCGCCTTTTCAGTATGTATCCCTTGCATCTTTCGGGCAACGCTTTGAGCCTTTTTATATTTTGCTACAGCAATTTTTTTATATGAACCTTTTTACCTCCACTGGATGAGGGTTGGTCTTGTTTGTGCCACAACTTTCGAGCTTCCTGAGAAAGTTCCATCCCCGCTTGAACGGCAAGTCCGTGTGACTGTGATTAATGGTTCTTATCTTGCAACTGCTGTGTCAGGTGTGGGTGCTGAAAATGCAGCAGCTTCCACTGCAGTGCTTTGCGAGGATTTTAACCTCGATTATGTCTTGACACTGGGCCTTTGTGGTGGTGCAAAGCCTGGGATGAAGCCTGGCCACCTTGTCCTTGCAAATGAAGCATGGTATGGCCGCAAAAGGATTGTCATCCAGTCAAAATGGGGCATGGCAGCACTTGAAGCCATTGTCTGTTCTGGAATTCCATACCATATTGGCTCGTTCCAGATGTTCGATGAGGCAGTCCTCTCGATGGGTGTGGTTTTACAAGGTGCATCAGCTGTTGATGTTGAGTCTTACGCGATTGCAGCGGAAGCCGGGAAGCATGGAGTTCCTGTTGTGATAGTCAAGGCGGTGAGTGACGTGATTCCTAGGCAGGAGCTGCCAAATCAGGGAGCCCGCCTTGCAGCTGAAATTGAGCAAAACTTTCCCGTTGCCAAACGTTCCCTTGATGTTTTCTTCGGCCGTTATTTTGGGGTTTGATTAAGTTTATAAGCTTCCTTTACTCTTAAAGTGGCCATGCTGGCAAAGTGGTTGTTGGTTGCAGCAGTGGTTATCCTTGCTGGTTGCTCCCAAACCAAGCCAATTGTAAAACCTGAACCGAACATGAATCTTACCAGTCCATCATTTGAAAATAACGGGACTATCCCGCCAAAGTTCACCTGCAACGGCACTGACATCAGCCCTGAGCTTCAGTTTAGTGGCGTTCCGCCCACTGCCAAGAGCCTTGCACTTATTGTTGACGACCCCGATGCTCCTTCAAGGGTTTGGGTCCACTGGGTTGTGTTCAACATTGACCCGAAAACTCCAGGGATTCCGGAAAATTCCGTTCCTGAAGGCGCTGTGCAGGGAATGACGGATTTCAGGACCGCAAGGTATGGAGGCCCTTGCCCCCCTTCTGGAACCCACCGTTATATGTTCAAGCTTTACGCCCTGGATACTATGCTAAGCCTTGATTCCACAGCTTCAAAAAGCGATATTGAGGCCGAGATGGAGGGTCATATTCTTGCGCAAGTAACATTGACTGGCCGGTACCAGCAGAAAAAGTGAAACCTTTAAAAGCAGTTCCTTCTTCGTTTTCTTGATAAACCTTCTTTTCCAAAGAAGGTTTCGCCCCTGTCGTCTAGCCCGGTCAAGGATGTGGGCCTCTCGTACGACCTTTTTCCTCGCCGTGAGCGAGCAAAAAGCTCGACCAAAAAACGTAGATCACGCTTTTCCGTCAACGCTTTTGCGAGCCGCAGCGAAGTAAAAGGGTTGTGGAGAACGCCCGAGGCGCGGGTTCAAATCCCGCCGGGGGTACTTTAACATTGGGTAATAGGGATGGCCATCATTTGGTATTGTTCCGCCGGACACTTTTCTCCAATGCAAAATGCGTAAATCTTAATACTTTACCTTATTTAGACGTGGTATGCAAGAAATGATAGAGATTTCAAAGGCCGAGTTTGAAAAGATGCGGCAGGAGTTGGAGTTACTTACCAGTGTTTGCTTTAGTTTGAGGGCAACATTTCAAAGGGCAGGAAACTTGGCAGAAAAGATTTAGGGTTTTGAGATTTTCCCCTTATTTCATGCCATCAACGACTTTTCTTATGTTTGACACGAAGAATTTTGCGTTTTTTATTGAGTCTTCAGCAGGTTCCTTGTTGGCTTGAGGAATTGTGCTGTAGGTGAAATCACCACGTTTTTTTTCTCGATTTTATAAATTCCCAATAATTCCTCTGCTCGGATGACGAGTTTCTTATACATTTCTAATAGTTTGGTGTCAGGGATCCGGTATCTATAAGATGTTCCTTGAATGCGGCCAGTGTTTTCTTATGGACATCAGGCATTTCTGTTTTTATGCTCTTTGCGAGTAGAATTGCCTTTGCAGCGTAAAATATCGCGTAGTACGAGTGTGAAATCGTCGCGCTGTAAAAAGTTTGTTGATACTCGATTTGGAGGAGCTTTTTTGCTTCGGCGTCTTCGCTAATCTTTTTTACTGAAACGGCTAGGATGACCTCGTTCTCCGCTCTTTCAAAATAGTTTCTTATCATTAAATCCATTTTTGATTGCCTCATGAATTATTTGGAAATATGCTTGTCCACCAAGTATCACGATGTTGTTTTTGGCTATCTCTTTCCCATAATTGGCGTCATTGTTTGTAAGCATTTCCAAAAACTCTGATTTCTTAAACACATACGGGTGCCCTTGCGGGATTGATAACTCAGAAGCATAATTTATTTCTGCGCTTATGTGTTTTGTGTCTTGTGAGGACAATGTCAAGATCTGAAGTTTCTTTTTGCTTGTTTTTTGCGTAGCTTCCGGTGATGATGAATGTGAAATACGCCGCGGGTATTTTTTGAAGAACTTTCTTTATGACATCGTAAGGCAGTTATCTATGTGCATTGCATGTACAAAAAGTTCCGCCAGGGTACTTATTTCTTGGTTGAGGCCATTTCATATTCCAGTCCAATTGGCTGCAAGTTTAACATCTATTTAAACATAGGATGCCTTCAAGTGTCATGACATGAATTCATCCGAGCGTATTGACAGGCAGACCATGAGATAATTGAGGAAGGGAAATGGATGGGTACCCCATGTTGGAATCACGATGGACTTGTAGTTGTGGCTAATGCTCATAAGGAAAAGGTGAAGCTGACCTTCTTTCAAGGCGCAAGCCTTCCAGATCCAGACAGTCTGTTCAATGCCGGCCTTGGAGGCAATAAGTGGCGAGCAATCGATTTCCACGAGGGCGACAGGATTAATGAACGCGCTCTGAAAAATATCATCCGTGCTGCTGTGGCTTACAATCATGCTGGGAAGGGGAAAACTCCGGCGGATGTTCGTGGGAAGGCTAATGTACACAAAAAATAGAAAACGATGCATTGGAGCTGGGCTCAGTTAGGGATTTTCTTCGATAAGCTTATTATCTTTATTTGCTTAGGATGCCTGGGGTGAGACAATGGCGGGTTACTATGCAAATATTGAGTCAGAGACATTGGGAAACACCTACTTCAGGAAGGTTTTGTTCACGGGAGAGCATTGCCAGCTGGTTGTAATGTCGCTTCAGCCAGGTGAGGAAATTGGGAATGAAGTGCATCAAGGCATTGACCAGTTTTTCCGCATTGAGGAAGGCAAGGCGGTCTTTGTTCTTGAGGGGGAGAAGCATGAGGCAAGTGATAGCGACGTGTTTGTTGTGCCTGCAGGCATGCATCATAATGTCATAAATGCTTCAGATACAGCTAAGCTCAAGTTATACACTCTTTATTCTCCGCCAAAGCA
>CAYUOQ010000017.1:9341-12296 GCA_964446445.1 uncultured Methanosarcinales archaeon | reverse complement strand
GCAGCGTTCAATAAATCTTTCATTAGCAATTGGCGAGACTAGCATTCTTTTTATCTCAGCAGCATTCAGGCCCTTTGCCTTGAGCTCTTTCACCTTTTTGGATATCTCAGTCCTTTTCTCTGTTAAGGCCTGTTTTTTAAGGATATAAAGCACAGCCATGTTAGCAAGGGTTGTCCTTTTCGTATTATATTCAAAGCCAATTGTACGATAAAGTTTCAAGAGATTGGCTTCATCTGCTGAAATTGCCAGCCTGAGCCTGTAAGTTTCGCCCTGTTTGTTTTTAAACTCCTTCCTTTGCACCAACTTGCTCACTTTAATTGTAAACTCTTCTAGCAGTTGCATAACGCCTATCATGAATAGCCTTCCTGATTCAAGAGCAGTCTCATTCTTGTTTTGGCTGAATATCGGGGAATAAAACCCTGTCTTTGTATGCGTTTTAGGTTTGCTGAGCTCAGCACCAAATAGTCCAGCCAGGAATAGCCTTTTGATCCATTTTGGAGTGGACATGATCCAATGAGGAATAGAATAAGCTGTTGAAGTTTTCTTGCCTAACGGCATGCCTAGGGCAACAAGGAGTTTCGCTAACGATGTGGAAGATACGTGTAACTCATAAGAGGTTGATGTAAACAATTTTGTGCCATATTGGTCTGTTATTGAATGATTACGGGTTCTTGGATAGATTTTGGCAGAATATCCTAGTTTTTTAAAATCACCGGCCATATTCTCCAAATCTTCCTTTACACCAAATGAGTGTATTTGCCCCTTGCCCTGCGTGAAGTAAATAATACCATCACCAAACAGGTAGCCAAGTATTTTTGCAATGTATGGAACGGCAGCTGAGTTCTCTTTGAGTGGGAGTAATTTTCTCTTTTCAAGCTCATTGACACATTCCGGAGAAAATGCGACTTCTTCTTTGTCAATCAGAACCCTGCCTGAAGGTTCTTCATATGGAACTCCTAAGAAGGGGTATACGCTTACAAATCCTTCAGTTTTAAGCTTGGCTAAGGTTACCATTCCTGCCGGTGTCATAAATGGGTGGTCAACAGTGGCCTTTATTGTAAACCCTGCTTCTGTAGTGAGCTCGTAGACTTGTTCGGAGGCAATTTTTTTAATGAAAAACAGAGGCGTAGCTGTTTCAAGTCGTTTATTTTCAGCATTGTATGAAAGGACATCTAAGGCCACGAATTTTTTAAGAAATAATAAGCTTGATTTAGATGACTCGACAACAAAATCCTTCTCAAAATCCTTTAGCTGCTTATTGAAGCCCAACTCAGTGAGTATTAGACTATCGCCTGTTAAGCAATTTACGTCGTAACCAATCCCTCCGGGAGAGATTATCCCGTCATCCGTGTCAAATGCCGCAACACCACCTATTGGAAAACCGTACCCTTCGTGGGCATCTGGCATCACATAGGAGTATTTCTGGATTCCTTTCAAATGGGCTACATTAGCAGCCTGCATCAAAGTCCTGTCCTGCTGTATCTTCTGCACCAGTTTTTCGGATGCAAAGATCCTTGCAGGCACTCTCATGCCTCCCTGCTTTGGTATTTCCCACTCATATTCCGAGATTTTCTTTAGTTCCATTGTAACTTCACCTTAAGAAATTAATCGACTATTCATTCATTTAAAAAGTTAGTTGAACTGAAATGAGCTTAATCAGTCAATGCCTTTGCAATCGTTTCGCTGTAATGTTTCGGGTTGTTGAATGCCCAGTAGTGGTCTCCTTCTACAAGTATCAGTTTTGACCCTTTTACCATTTCTTTGAGGATTTGGGAATTCTCTGGAAGGGAAACGTCATCTTCCTTGCATGCTATAATTGTTGTTTTTGCCTTTACGCTTTTGAACAGGTAGCATGCGTGCACTTTTGAGCTTGTCCGTATTTCTGCGAAAAGGCTTCTCCTTCTGTTGCTGCCAAGCGAGACTGCAAACTCAACTGATGAAGAAAGCCTTCCAAAAAGATTGCTTATATCGCCCCTGGATGCCATTTGGGCAGAGCTTCTTAAAAGATTGTAAAACATTTTTCTCAGGGAAGCGTTCCTTGGCAAGCCTGCTGTGTTTACCAGCACAAGCTTTTCAACGAGGTTTTTGTCCCTTGCAAGGGCGCTGCCGACCACTCCACCATAAGAGTTTCCAACAACGATTGCATTTTGCATGCCTGTCTTTTCCATGAAGTCTTCCATGCACCTTGCCATCTCTGCTATGTTCTTGCATTTCTGGTCAAAGATGAATGGTGCGTGGACTGAGAATTTTTGGGCAAGGAGCTCAATCACCGGCCTGTGAGCGTTTGGGCTTGCTGGCCAGCCGTGTATGAAGAGCAGTGGCTTGCCTGACCCTGCCTTTAGGTAGCGCAGTTTGCTTTTGCCCAGGGTTATCTTTCTTTTTTCCATTTTCATATGTCAACAACCACCTGAACTGTCCATTTCTCTCCTTCTTTCCTGACAAACATGCTGTTATAGGTGCATGCTTTCACTTGAGGCCCTATGGTTTCATAATTCCTGGCCTCGTCGCCTGTTGCAGTTGCCTTGAGCGCAAGGCTGCCATCTTTCTTGCCGATTTCAATCTTTTTTATTTTTGAAATGAAAAAGTTTTCTGTGTCGAGCAGGATTATGAATTGCTCAAGGAAGTTTTGAAGCAAAGCTTCGTTATCTAAGCCTTCAGCGCTTATTTCTTTGCTTGTTTTTTGCTTGACCTTGCCAGTATCCACCATTATATTGAACATCGCTATAGCGGCGTTTGAAAAGGCCTCTTTCAACGTCCTGCCGTATGCCCTGAACTTCACGTCAGCAGTGTGGGGCAGGTATTCGTACTTTTCCATGGCCTCAGCTACTTTAATGCTGTTCTTTAATGTTTGTAATTGGAAAACAAAAAGTTTAATAAAGCATTCTTGGGAAGAATGGTTTTTATGAAGATTAGCATTGACACAAAAGAGGACTCTGTTGAGGATATCAGGAAGCT
>CAYUOQ010000017.1:0-9331 GCA_964446445.1 uncultured Methanosarcinales archaeon | reverse complement strand
GGAAGCTCATTAAGATGCTCCTCTCACTCATAGGCGATTCTTCAGGCTATTCTTCAGACAGAACACCCCCTGCAAGCGGAGAAGGCTTGTTTGACATGTTTGGGGACCCGGCTGCTTCAACTTCAGAGCAGCAGCAGATTGGCAAGCAGGCTGATGGCTCAACCGACATAAACGATTTCATTGATAAGGATGCCCAGCAAGCAGATGATGAAGACATAAAGCTTGTTCCTTATTAAGGCTTAAGCTTATCCGCAACATTCAACTTCAATCGTTTTGGCTTCAAATCTGCAAGCCTCTTAAAAAGGTTGGGATTGTAGCTGCCATAAAGATGGTCAAGCCCGCAGAAGTAAAGAATGCTATCTTCACGTTGTAATGCTTGTCTCCTTAATTTACCCTCTGCAAAAGCATCACGGGCAGAATAAAAGCTAACTAAGTTTGGACTATCGGCGACAGGATATTTTACCTTTGCATAATCTTGGGCAACCGCCAGCCTTAATTGAGTTGGAGACATTCCTGCCAGAGTTTCAAGTTCTAGACTTTTTTTTAACCCTCTTGAAGTAGCACTTTCAAATTCCTCAGAATCCACGATCTCTGGATTATCACAAAATAGAAGATCGCCTCTTTGCTGGTATTGCCCGAATAAAAGGATTTTGTGAATTACATTCTGGACAAGTTGAAGTATAGTTTGTCTATTTGCTTGTGGAAAATTCTGCAGCCAAAAGTCCACTCCTAACTGGATTGCATTTGGCTTTTGAGCATTTCTTTGTTCAGTCCTAAAATCACTTTCTGTATCTTCAATGGCAAGAACTGCTGGTTGTAAAACTGCAAGAAGGCGCTCCAATCGTTTGTGACCGTCCGGGTCAAAATGCGACTCCCCGACTAGATAAAGCTTATTCATTGTCATTAGTGAGTAGTTACTACTATAAAATCCTTTGCTTTCTCACTTTGTCCATACATAGAGCTTAAGAATTAGGTTTGTCGCATTTGTTGCGTTTCCTGCTATGAACATGGAGCTTACATACACCCTTTTGTCTGGCAAATTGCTAACTATGGCCGTCGTGCTTTCTGAGACGTTTGTTTTGAAGGTGTAAGAATCCTGAAGGCTCTTGTCTATGGTTTGGTTTATGCAGGTGTAATTTTTCATTATAATGCAGCTCCTGAAGTCATCACTCGTTGAAAGCCCGGTAAGCGGGCTTGGAGGAGCTTCAGTCAAGGACTGCTGCTGCCTTTGCAGGGGCTGGAATACTATCAGGAAAAGGAGAGTTATGAATATGGCAATGAAGGCTTCCAGCGTCCTGAACATGCCTTTCTTGTCTTTTCGCAAAACGGCTGTTTTCCCCCAGGGCTTTTGCAGCAGCAAAAGGGCTGTTACCATCCATTCACTCTCAGTTTTTGTTTTGTTTTTATTCCATACTTGTCCAGGATTGACACGTCAACTTCCTTTGCGAAGACGTCTGTTGTTCCTGGCTTTTTTGTTGCATAATTGAATGTTACAGCCCCGGACTCATTTGTGAGGGTGAAGCTGAAATCCCTTGTTGACGGGTAGCTGAAGTTTCTTTTTAGTCCTGCATAGCTGCTTCCATTTAGCGTTTGAAAGAGGGACTTTGATATCCCTGTCAGGTTTTCAACTATCCCGAATTTTGTTTTGAATGGAGAGATGTATTTCAAGGTGTTGTTGTAGTCTCCAGAATGGAAAAGTATGTCATATTGGGCCTCTGTTGAGAGTGCAAATTGTACGTTCAGTCTGACTGTTCCATCTCCGGGGCAGAAGGTGATGTTGGAATTGTCCGGAAATATGAGTGAAACCCCGCTTACCTCATCATAAAAGTCAACAAACCTTCCTAGCTTGTTGGAGCATTTTCCTGTTGTGTAGTTTATTGTGCTTGAGGGCAGCTCGTTCAGGAGGAAATACGAGTAATTTCTCAGTGTGACTCCTATTGATACATCATGGCTTTCCTTTGCGCCTGTGCTTATGTAATTGTATATCCTTGAATACCCTCCAACAATGAAAGAAGTATGGTTTAGCTGGGGAAAAATTATCTTGTACTTTGCTGACAAAGCAGAGATGTTTGCTTCAGTGACTTCATTTTCTGGCCTCAAGTTTGCTCCTGAAATGCTTATGTTGAACTCATCCAGCCTTTCCTTGTCGAAGTGGTTTGCCCTTTTAAGCAGCGAGTTGCTGAACTCGCTTACAAATCTTTGTGAATTGACAGAAGCTAAAACAGGACTTGCCGTTAGGTCGTAAACCACATTTGGAGTTGTATAGTTTTCGGCGGAAGAAGCAAGCTCGACTATGTTTTTTCCCTGCCTGAAGTTTCTTATGAATATCAGTTTTTCATCTTTTAGTTCAAACGTGGTGTTATCCCTGAATGTGAAGTTTTTCCAGCCGTAATTGAATAGCACTATGATTGGCTCTGTCCCGGAAACATTTGAGGTGATGAACAGCGGAAGTTTTTGGACTGTCCAGCTTGCTTTTGCAATTATGCCGTCAGCTACGTTGTCTAGCAGGAGGTCTGCTGGGCTTTGATTGCCAGGAATTTGCCTTATTGTCAGGAAGAAAATTCCAAGGTATATGAGAAATATTCCAAGGCTTATTATCCAATCAACATCCATTGCAAAGCCTTTCTTTGAAGATAGCCCTCTTTTTGCCCTGTGCATGCTTGTTCCTTGATTCAGAAAATATTTAAAGGTATGGAATTTAACTTTTTGTAATGAAGTTACGCGTACTTTTTTCTATTGCAATCCTCGCAATTGCCATGCTTGCACTTTCTGGCTGTGCAAAGGAAAAGGCCGAGGTGGGAGGCAGGGAGATATCCGCAATTGTAAATGGTGAGAAGATTTTCGTGGATGAGGTGAATTCTGAATACGAAACCCTGACTCCAGAACAGCAAAAGTCAATCACGAAGGCTGATGCCCTCTCATTCATCATTGAAAGAAAGATTTTGAGCCAGGAAGCTGGCAGGCAAAAAATTGGTGCCTCGGACAACGAGGTAAATTATGAATTGGAACTCTATTTAAGGGCGAACAACATTACTGAAGTTGAATTGAAGAGGATGTTGGCGGAAAGGAGCAGTTCCATCGAGGATTTTAAGGGAGTTCTGAGGCAGCAGATAGCCATAAACAAGCTCTTGGACAAGGTTGTGCCAACCAATTTTGCAATTAAGCGTGGGGATGTCGAGAGGGCTTATAACGCGAGCGGCTTGGCAGCCAGGAATATCAGCTTTAACCAATCCGAACTAAGCCTGGTACAACTGCTTAAGGACCAGATGCAAATAACTGCCAAGTCTGAATATATCGAGAGTTTAAAGTCAAAGGCAGACGTCCTGATTGTGGCTGTGCCGAACTAGATTTGTTTACTTTCAAGTGGTCAATATAGAAAAATTTATAAGCTAAAAACTCTTCCATTTTGATATGAAGCATAAACTGGCAACTGCTTTTTTTGTGGCAGGCGTGGCTGCGTCTATTGTCGCACTAGGAATTCTCCTACACCTACTCCTTCTCCAACTCCAACCCAAGGGCCAGACCTGGTTGCGACCATAACCGCAATGCAAAGCCAGATGATTGAAAGTGAGAGTAGGGCAAGGCAAACTGATGAAACTTTGGCCGTTAGTGGATTAAAAAATGCTGAAGCTGCAATGGCAAATGCTCAGGCTATTGAAGCCCTTTCCAATGCAGTCTCAGCCCAGCAAGCCCAATCAACAGACCTCCAGAATAGGGTTTACGCTACGCCATTCCCTGCCAGCACTCCAACGCTTCGCCCAACTGCTACTCCAACACCACAACAGCCATTTGTAGCCGCATTACCCCCAATAGTTAGTGAAGGCTACACGATTCAAACTGTGCAGAGATATATTGAAGGGCGAGTAGTGGATTTAAACCAGTTGACAGTAGCATGGTGGAAGAATCCGCAATGCTCGCAGTTAGATTCTAAATACGGCAACACAACAGGACGCCTTATGACAGATAATGTTGAAAGAATAACGAAGAAGTATCAAAACGGAGGTTCCACCAAAAGCGGATTCCAATATGGTGGCACAGATTTTCATATTCCGTACAAGGACACTTTTCAATCAAGCGTGATTTTTGATGAGAGAAGGACATTTACAAGGGAAAGCAGGGAAGCGCCAGCAGATCTGGAAGCAATAGGCAAAGATGTCTATGCCAATGCGTGCAACGATGTTGCTGCAACATCCAAAGTCCCAAATGTCGGCCTTCACCAGCCTAACCTTCACCAGCAGCTTAACACGCACATGTACGGGAAAAATGGCGTTCCAAAGCTGCAGTACGCGTTGAAAAAGCCGGCCAAGTAATCAGTTCTCAATCAGTTTTGGCTAATTTTTAGGTTACTCCGTCACATATAATTAATCTACTGAGTAACATATGATACTAAGAACCATAAAGTTTATATACTTAGTAACATATATTAACTTTCCTGATGAAGGAGGAAGAGCATCTTAACACATTCAATGAGCACCGAGCCGTGATTGACTGGGCTGTCGATAGAGGGATTGAAAAGTCCCAAAGAATTATAGCAGCTCATGCGTCAAGAGGTGCAATAGAGCTGTTATCATACTATTTGCACAAGAAAAGCAAGATAGATTCAGGTTTTCAGCTTAATCACAGGTGGTTCAAAAGCCCGCAGGTTGGCAGCAGGCTTCCCGAATTTGAAAAGAAGGAAATTCTTTTGCCTAAGCTTGTTAAGCTGGAAACTGTTTGCGAGAATTTGACATATGGCTCGCAAAAGCCAACCAGTGAAATCAGGGAATCTGTCGAATTATTCAATGAAGCTGAAAAGTTGCTGAAAGGGCTGGTGAAAAATGAGGAATAAGCTCATTGCCTATGCAATGCATTTTGCGTCCTTTTTAGTGGAAAGCGGTATAAACGCAAAAAGGATTATCCTGTTTGGCTCCATAGCCAGCGGAGAATCGGATAAGGAAAGTGATGTTGACCTTTTCGTGGATGCGAGAAAAAGTGAAGAGAAGCGGGTGCTGGGCATACTGAATAACTTCGAGAAAACATTTGGCGAAAAATGGAAACTCAAGGGCGTTAATAATCAGCTCTCTCTCACAGTCGGGGAGCTTGATTCAGATGAGTGGGAAGACCTCAAGAGAACGATTCAAAGCAGGGGAATAGTTCTTTATGGCCATTACAATGAGCCCCCAAAAAACATCCAGCCATATGTCCTCTTTGGGCTTGACTTTAAGGGCGTAAACAGGGCTCAGAAGGTCAGCCTTTGGAGAAAGATTTACGGATATGAACAGAAAGTCGGAAGCAAACGCTACAAAAGCAAAGGCCTGCTTGAGCAGTTAGGTGGCGTAAAGGTCAAGAAGGGTGTTGTGCTGATTCCGTCCGGGCACTCTCACGAACTCAAGGACTTCCTTAAGGATAACCGCATCCGCTACAACTATGTCGAATTGTGGAGTGACCAGTTTGGCGCTGAATATGCTATCTTGAAGACGTCAAAAAAGTAATTTAAAAAAATGAAGAAATAGAAAGTGCCAGCCTGAACCGGCAATTAAGTCTTACAACTCGCTCAGCGTTGCTATAGCCAACCTTGTTTCTTCAGGCCTTACCTTTGAGTCCATGGCAACTACACACTTCACGTTTGCCATCTCTGCAGACTTTACCATGTCACGGTCTATTGAGCCATCAAGCACTATTGCATAGACATTGTTCAGGCTTCTTAGCATTGCCTGAAGCTCTGCAAGGGGAACCTTTCCAAGCACATTGAGCTTTTCATCAAAAAGGTACGCCCCCCTTGTCCCTATAAGGGCCCCCGATATTTCCCTGAAAACATTTTTCTCGTTCTGGGAAAGTTGCTTGGGTTCCCTCTGCTCACGCTGTTCCATCGGCTCACGCTGCATTGGCCTGCCCCTGTTTTGCGCCATTGGAGGCCTCCTGTCGCCCAGGGGTTGCATTCTTGGCCTGTCCTGCCTGTAATCGTCCCTTCGGAATTCCTGCCTTTGCCTGAATTCCTCCCTTGGCGGCTGGGACTGGCTCGGCTGGGCAGATTCATCTTTCTCTGCCTTGTCCATTCTCTCCTGCCTTTCAACCCTCTCTGCTTTTTCGAGCCTGAGCTGCTCAGGGACAACCCTTGCCCTGAGGGCCTTGTGGATTTCCTTTTTCTCGAGCTCTTCAACTTCCTTTCCGTCAGGCGCCTTTGTCACGTAGTCTACCTCTGCCACGTCTATAAGCTCCTTGAGTATCAAGTCCCCCCCACGGTCTCCATCAACAAAAGCTGTAAGGACCTTTTTCTTGCTGAGCTCAACAATCGTTTGGGGAACTGATGTCCCATTCATGCCTATCACGTTCTTGAAGCCGTGCTTGAGGAGGTTCATGACATCTGCCCTTCCTTCACAAACTATCACTTCCTCGCCTTCATCTATCGCAGGGCCTGCTGGAAGTCTGTCTGCCCCATATTCAACTGCTTCCATCACCCTTACGGCCTTTGAAACCTCATCAGCAAGCTCCTGTGAGTCTGGCATGACCGTGTCTATCATCGTCTTCAGAAGTTCCTTCGCTCTGTCAATGACAAACGCGCGCTTGCTTGTCCTGACATCCTCAATGCTGTCAACTTTTAACCTTGCGTTGCACGGGCCAATTCTCTGGATTATCTCCAAAGCAGCTGCTATTATTGCAGTTTCTGCCTTGTCTAGTGAAGAGGGTATTGTAATAGAGCCAGCAGTCTTTCCTCCTCTTATCTCCGTGTCAACCTCTATCCTGCCTATCCTGCCTGACCTTTGAAGCTCCCTGAGCTCAAGATCCGATCCCAACAGGCCTTCTGTCTGGCCAAAGATGGCCCCGATTACATCTGGCCTGTCAACAACCCCATCAATCTGAATGGTTGAATGTACGATATATTTTGCCGATACCGGGCTTATCTTTCCCATTTCAATTCGCCTCGCTTTAAGCGCTGGCCGATTAAGAACAAGCCTAACCTATGGACATATGTTTATTCAGCAGTTGGTGCAGCAGCCTTGGCTACGCCCTGTTGACAATGCATATTTATGAAAGTGAAAGGCACTTTTGCCTTAATGATCTGACTTTTCCACAAGTTATGCCTGATTTTAAATTTGACCTTGCGCCTTAAATCTTGTTTATGATTGACTCTGGCAATGCCGAAGTCTTTGATATCGTGAAAATATATTGTCGCCCGACACTAACCCCCGAATTCCTAGCCAGCCAAAAGGCGAGCTTGTCCAGGTAACTCTGTATCGGGCTGCAGTGCATATTGTGGCTCCCAAGTTGCTGATCAACCGGGCCCCGTCGACCGCTATCGACGTGGGCTTGCTCATCCAAAAGGCATTCGCAGCCCTGTCGCAAAAGGACCGTTATATGTACTGCTGTTGAATGACGTTTGTGTTAGAGTGGGAAGCTTATTAATAAAGTTTTGTGTATTAAAATATTTACTTAACAGTAACAAAAACAACAAAATATTTAAATAAGCTCCCTGTTGGAGTTTTTATGGGAATTGAGCTGCTAGTCACAACAAGGGATATAGAAGTCGCATATACTGTCGATCGGGAACCGTATAAGGCCTCCCTTGAAGACAAAAAATCGCCAGGACAATACTCTGCCAATTTATTTATGAATCGTTTGAGTGTGGTTATATCCCTTGCCGGAGAAGGTGGAAATCTTCTGCTTTACCTGAAACGGGTGCTGGATAATGTGGATAAAGGTCTTTATCAACAGACACAAGAAGCGCTAGCAGCAAACCATGAGCGTGATTCGGGGACTGTTCGTGATCTTTTTAACATTTTGATAGGCAACAGGGTTGCAGGTGAACATGAGCTGAATAAACTTGTTGAAAGGCACCACAATGAGCTAACTGTATTGGCTGAGGCTTATAATGCGCTTGAAAGTGAAGATGTTCAGGCAATTGATGTTGATGTAGCTGGGCTGGAAGAAACTGCTAAAATGGAGCACATTAGAGAGAATCTTCCTCTGCTTAAATCATGCAGGCAACTTGTAATGCAAAACCTTAGGCGCCTGATTGTTACTGCAAACAAGCTTTACAACAAGAACACCCGACCGCAGTTTTTGGAAAATGTAGAGGCAGGCATGGTTAAAGGTTCATATTGGGCCAGCCTTGGCATCTAGTAAAACTTTCCAAAAACTCTTTAAACAGAATTTTTCCTTTTTATGTCATGGCCAGGAAATTCCGTGAACGCTTCAAGACAGAGAATGATGTTTTTGACCAGTTTACAATACGAAACCTCTTCGTCTTGGCAAGCAAGGACTATTTTATAGAAGGCACCCTTTCACCCCTTTCCATAGGCAAGGAGGCAAATGTTTTCAGCGCTGATGGCAAAAACGGGAGGGTTGCTGTCAAGATTTACAGGCTTGAGACTGCTGATTTCAACAAGATGTTCAGCTATATTGCCCCTGACCCAAGATACAACAGCCTGAAAAAGAGACAAAGGGATGTGATCTTTGCCTGGTGCCAGAGGGAATATAGGAATCTGATGGCTGCAAGGGAGGCAGGAATCAAGGCTCCCGTCCCCATAGCTTTCATGAAGAACATTCTAGTCATGACAATGGTTGGAAATGATAAGCCTGCCCAGAAGCTCAAGGATGATATTCCTAAGGACCCCGATGCCTTTTTTTCAGAGGCTGTTAAAGGGGTCAAAAAGCTTTTCCGCTTCGGCTTCATTCACTCAGACCTTTCTAAGTTCAATATACTGAATCATGATCAACATCCTGTTTTCATAGACTTCTCCCAGATGGTCCCTGTTGGCTCGCCAAACGCTTACGAGTATTTGCACAGGGATATTGAGAATGTTTCCGATTTCTTTCAGAGGTTGGGCGTTAAGATTGACACGAACAAGGTATACAAGGAAGTTTTGGCTGTTGGTGCTAGAAGCAAACTGTCAGGTTAGCACCATGAAAATGTCGTATCTTGAAAGTGGTGAAAAAGAAAAGATTTAAATAATAGTGCCGATTTTGCCAACCCATGGTAAGTCTGGCTAGACTCGTAAGAGGACTTCTTGGTAGCCGAAATGCTCCGCTGAAGGAAGAAGAGCATTTTTGGCGCGCTTATCTGAGCAAAGTCCAACAGACTGCTGATGCGGCTTGGAGAGCCGCATACGCTAATGATGCTCCAATTGTCACCCAGCGAGTTACGCTTCCATCTGATGTTGAAGCAACGCTAAAGCGAAATCTTGTTGTTCACGGAGAATACTTCATGCATTTCCCACAGCACTGGGGAGTTTTCACGGGCGTTCCATCCCTTCCTTCTAACGACAGATATGACCATATGACTATACCAACATTTGTGGCAGTATATCTCGATGCATACAGGTCGCATAATAGAAAAGGCAGCCTGGATGTG
>CAYUOQ010000016.1:11313-12542 GCA_964446445.1 uncultured Methanosarcinales archaeon | reverse complement strand
AGAGCAGGGGTGTACGCACGAAGCTTCGGCGACGTGTTCAGCCCGCTGCCACTAATCGCTCCATCTCTCTTCAACCTTCTTTGTAAAGGAGGTTGATCAAGAAACGTACGGTTTTTTGATTGACCTTTTTCGCAAAAAGGTTACCATACACGGCTTTTTCATCATTTTTTTCTGGTTAGGATTTTACATTGTATAGCGGCAGCTTGTTCCTGCCATTGTCAGTAATCCTTGCCCTTTCTGTGTTTCGCTGAAGCTGTTGAAGGATGGCACAAGAAAGACGTTTTTTGGCAAGAAGCAGAAGTGGCTTTGTCAGGACTGCGGTAAGCGGTTCGTGAACAACCCCGTGCCGAAGATAAAGGGCAATGAGGACACGATTATAATCGCTATTGACCTTTATATGAAGGGTGTGAGTTACAGGGGCATTGCTGATAGCATAAAGCAGTTTTATGGGCTTAAAGTCACGCATCCAACCATCATGAGTTGGGTGAATACTTTTATGGGTAAAATCAACGCTTATGTGGATACAATGCAGCCGCAAGTAGGCGACACTTGGCGCTGATGAACAATTTATCAAGGCGAAAGGAAAAGAAGAATACGTCTGGAACGTGCTGGACAGGGATACAAAGTTCTTGTTGGCTTCAAATGAAAGCCCAACAAGGCGTTACACGGATGCAAGGCAGACGTTCCAAGAAGCCAAAGGTATAGCTGGAAAGAAAGCAACCACAGTAATTACAGACGGGGCTTTCAGCTACGATAAAGCGGTAAGGAAAGAATTTGCCACTTACTCCAATCCCAAACCTCACAGGCGTTATGTCAGTTTAGCTGATAGAACGCACCCGAATAACAACCCGATAGAGAGGTTTCACAACAGCTTCCGCCAGCGTGACAAGGTTATGCGTGGCTTCAAAGGTAATCAGAAGCAATACGCCGAGAACTTCCGAACATACTACAACTTTGTGAGAAACCATCAAGCATTAGGCAGCACGCCAGCACAAAAAGCAGGGATAGACCAAAAAGCAGAATGAAGGAACTGCTATTGAAGAGTTTATTATCAAAGAACTAATTGATATTTTTAATTTCATATTTCAATAGGTCATAATCTATGACCATCACGTTTTCTTGAGCTTCATCGCCATATCTATCTAAAAATTTTCCATCTTTTCCAAAAACGCATATTTTCTGATTATTCTCATCATATTTTTGAATGGTCAGAAATATAGAAATATCTC
>CAYUOQ010000016.1:3708-11303 GCA_964446445.1 uncultured Methanosarcinales archaeon | reverse complement strand
ACTCTGCTCTTTATATCCTTGTGTTCTAAAATTGAATCTTTTTTAACTTCATTTTCTTTACTTCTTCTTAACAGAGGAAGAAAACTATCCATTATCACTTCAAAATGTTTATGTGTTCTGCACTCTTTTTTCAAATGACTACAAATTTCTGTGAAAATGTGGGGTGTTAAAAGAAGCTTATCCCATTCTATTTTAATAAACTGGAAAATCTCAATTAGGTTATTGTAATCCTCAGAAGTTCTTTTAGAAATTTGAGCATCTTTAAATCCGTCAATGAACAGTTTAATGATGCTTGTATCAATAATAATCCCGTTTTTCAGATATAACGGCAAAACATTGTTGGAATAATTATGTTTTGATAAATCAAGAAGCACCATTTTTTATTCTTGAGTCACAGTATATCTCTTTGGCGACTCTTTAATTTCGGGGTCTAATCGTAGAATTGTAACGCTATTATCCTCCAAATTAATATCCGCTTGGTAATTTGATGGATTAGTGCTATTAGGAGTTTCATAAAAACTGCAATTCATCTGCCATTTCTTTGAATCCGCGCCATTAGTCCCATTTGTTGGAGTTAAGGATTTAACACTAAATCGAATTAGTCCAAACCCACTTCCATAAATTGCTTCAAATACAGCTCTTGCTAATTCTATTGCTTGAATTGATTTTGATTTTTCACCTTCAGCCATTTTCTCAACCCACAATCTTGGTATACGAATGTGTGATATTAGTATACTCGGGGAGGTCTTCCTTAAAAATCTTTTGGTATTTATTACTTAATGCTGTAGAAGTGCGCCCCCCCATTGAATAAACCCATAAAGATTGTAAAGATTGAAGCGTGGGAAGTTTCTGGTTTTTATAAGGTTTATGCAATTCATCAGCAGCCGACAACTACCAGCCGTTATTTACCAGCCACAGTTTAACCAATGCCCTCCATCAAACACATTTAAAAACCCGTCTTCCATTAGGAGTCCAATGCCAAAGCTCTACGCTTACATTCTTCCGAATGGGACTAATGGTCTGTGTTTTTCTTGGGCTGACTGTGAGAAGAAAGTCAAGGGGACTTCCGGTGCCAAGTTTATGGGTTTCAAGAGTGAGGAACAGGCCAAAGAGTGGCTGGTTGAGCATGTGCAGAACTTGAGCCTGGAGACGCCCGGCGAGGGCATTTACTTTGATGCTGGAACCGGGAGAGGGAAGGGCGTTGAGGTTAAGGTTACTGACCATGATGGCAACAGCCAGCTTCCACTGCTTTTTTCCGAAAAGGACATCACGCCTGAAGGAACTTTGCTCCTTGAAGGAAAGACGAATAATTTTGGAGAATTAAAAGGCCTAGCCCTTGCTTTGGAGGCTGCAAACCTGAGGGGCATGCTTCACGTTTATGGTGATAGCAGGCTTGTGGTCGATTATTGGTCAAAGGGCCAGATTAGGATTGATGAAAAGGACACTATGGAGCTTGCCAAGGTTGTTGCTGAAAAGCGAAAGCGTTTCGAGAACCGCGGAGGTTCTGTCGGCTACGTTTCCGGTGATGTCAACCCTGCTGACCTTGGCTTTCACCAGGTCAGGAAGGCTGCGGGTTCAAGGTCTGACCGGTAGTTTTTTTAATGGTGAAATCAACAATAGCCTTGGTGATGTCTTATGCCTCGAATCGTGCATTTTGAGTTTTCTGCAAGTGAGCCTGATCGTGCAATTAAATTTTTTGGAAATGTCTTCGGCTGGCAATTCAATAATATGGGTGGCGGAGATATGGAGTATTGGTTTATTACTACAGGGCCGGATGGGGAGCTTGGCATTAATGGCGGAATGATGAGAAAGGGGCCAATCCCGCCAACAGCTTTTACTATTCAGGTTGACTCGCTTGATGAGTCTGAAAAGAAAATAACTGAAGCTGGCGGGAGTATTTCCGCAGTAAAGATGCCAATTCCCGGCGTCGGCTGGTTTTCAAAGTTCAAGGACACAGAAGGGAACGAGTTTGGCATGATGCAGCCTGATGAACAGGCAAAATAAGCGGGCAGGGCAGAAGGCAGAGTGAAGAAAAGCTTTTATTGGCATCCCAGTATCCAGCCCTCCGATGGTCTCTTCGAGAGGTTTTAGCTTGGCTGAAGCGGTTAAGAGGCTTGAGTCAGCGCAAAGGGCTCCTGCTGGCAGAAAGCAGGGAGTGGCTGGGAACGGCAGGCCAGCTGCGCTGAAGCCGAGGCCTAGCGAGATTAGCATTAATGGCCTTGAAGGTTATGTTAATGTTTCCGGCTTGCTGGGCTACCCCTACTGTGGAATTTCAGCGATTGCCTTAAGCTCTTCGGCTGCTGAGATGGGGATTGATAGCTTTTGCGTTGCTGGTGCGTACATTTCTGGCGGCATGGAGTATCCGCATGTTTGGTCAAGGTTGAGAACTGGCTGGGGGAGATTTAGCGTGGATTTGACCTATCGTCAGGTTGGTAGCCGTTTTGTTGCTATCTTCGTGCCTACAGAGGATGAGCCGCTTTACGGCTTACGCGCTGGGCGTGAAATGCCAATTGAGCATGGGGATTTTGGCAGGGTGGCTGGAGAGTTTGCGGGCAAAGGTTATAATCTTGAGACGATTTTGTCGCTCAAGGAGTTTTGTGTCACTCTTCTTGACAGGGTGGATTTCTTCCCGGTCTACAACATGTTCGGCCTGTTGAAGGATGCGGATGGGCGCATCAAGCTGGGCATTGGTGTGGCTTATCTTTTTTCCGCTATTGCAGGTATGGGCAGGGGCGTGTTTATGGAAATTAAAAGTGAAGTGCCATTTAGAGGTAGAGCTGGCTTGGTTACTGTTGAGGAAGTCTTGCATTCGTTTTCAGGCGAAGGCAAAAAGGCGCATGCGGCATTTGCATCGGGTTATAAGGGTGTGTATGGGGGGATGCGCAAGCCTGAGTGTTTTAATTATCATAAGCCTTTGGCCCCGACTTTTTCCCGGAACAAGTCGCCAGGCTGGCTTAAGGTTTAAAGTTGGGCTAGACTACATCCACGTCTTTCAGGCAGTTCCTTACTTTTTGCTGGCATTCGTGCAGCTTTGATCCAAGTGCTGTGTCTTTTGTTGCTTCCCTGATTTGCCTTGCCTTGTCCAGGATTTGTCTCAGCAGCCTTATGATGTCGCCTTCCAGAAGGTTTGTGTTTTTTACCAGTTCGAATATGCTTTCTCCATCAAAGCAGGGCTTGATGATTGCAGTCAGCTCCCTTATCTCCAGCAGTCTTTTGTCTTTTTCTGCATGATTGCTTTTTAGCAGCCTTTCAAGGCTTGCCACCTCCTTCGAATGGAATTTCTGGTAGAATTCTGTTCGCTCCCTGGCTTCGTAGCATATTGCTGCTATCAGCAGGAGTATCTGATAGCTGTTTAGCTGCTTGTGAAAGCTTGTTGCGAAAAGCTCTCCTATCGTTAATTCGTCAGAGTAAATCATTGATGCGAATTCGCCTTTTTCAGTCAGCCTTCCCTCTGATACGTAGCCCAGCCTTTGGAGTTTTTTCTTTGCCTGCTCGAACTTAAAGTGGTTTTCTGTTTTTTTCCTTATTGCTTCCTCCCCGTGCTTTTGGAATGCGTCAAAATTTTTCCCCAGTATCTCGTCTATTTCAGCCTTGTTGTGCCTTTTTATTAAGTTCAGGACAGTGTTTATTGAAAGCCTAAACTGTGATTTCAACGGTTCAGTATCAGATGTTGTTATCTTTTTTATGCGGTGGTAGTCAAACTCCCTCCGGTCAATCATTATCGTCACGAAGCCTTCCTTGTCTATGCCCCTTCTTCCCGCCCTGCCTGCCATTTGGAAGTATTCCTTTGAGTTCATGAGCCTGAAGCTGACCCCGTCAAATTTCCTCAGCGATTCTACGCCTACTGTTTTTGCTGGCATGTTTATTCCGACGGCAAAGGTTTCCGTTGTGTAAAGAACTTTGAGCAGTCCTTGAGCGAAGAGGTCTTCAACAACCTCCTTCATTATCGGCAGCAGGCCTGCATGGTGGAATCCAATTCCATATGGCAGGATGTTCCTTAGAAGTTTTGTTGATTCGAGCTCGTTGATTCCTGCAGGTGCCCCTTCAAGTCTTTTCCTGACATGTGCTGTTATGCCTGGGTCTGGCTCAAACCATTTTTTTGATGCGAGTTCCTTTGCATTTTGCTGGGTTCCCATCCTGGAGAAGGTGAAGAATAAAATGGGTGTTTGGTTCTTTATTTGTCTGACAAGCTCTGAATGCAAAGGCTCCCTGAACCTTTGCTGCCGATTCCTGTTTCGTCCCATGTAGTGGCCGTAATCGGGGGTTTCTGCAGCCTGCTTGATTTTTTCCAATGTTGCCATTCCAAGCTCTGCATCATAAAAGCTCAGGTGCAGTGGGACTGGTCTTTCCTTGTGCTGGACAACCACGACCTCGTGCCCTTTTATCGTCCTTATCCATTTTGCAAACTCATCCGCATTTGGTATTGTGGCTGAAAGGCAAAGCATCCTTATGTGCGGGGGTGAGAAGATTATCGACTCTTCCCACACATACCCTCTTTCAATGTCATTGATATAGTGTATTTCGTCAAATACTACATAGGTCACTTCCCTTATCGCTGGGTCGTCAGCCAGGACCATGTTCCTGTATATCTCCGTGGTCATTATTAGTATTGGAGCGCTTGAATTCTTTACAACGTCACCAGTCAGGAGTCCAACATTCTCTGCCCCGTAATCCTTTGAGAATTCCTTGAACTTCTGGTTGGAAAGGGCTTTAATCGGTGCCGTGTAAACGACCTGCAGGCCTTTTTTTAAGTCCCTGTCAATTATGTAGTCTGCAATCAGCGTTTTTCCAGACCCTGTTGGCGCCGAGACTATCACAGACTTGTTTGCCTCAATGGCAGCTATCGCATCTTCCTGGAACTTGTCCAGTATCAGTCCCTTGTATTCCATTTTTCCAGAATCAGCCTATTTTGACACCCATCACGTTTCTTATTGACTTCAGCTTTTTGATAAGCACTTCTGCATCCTTTATCCCTGTTACTTCAAAGTTTATCAACGGCGTGTTCTTAACTGTTCTTGTGTTCACAGACTCTATTTTAACCTTTTCCGTAGTTAGCAGGTTAAGTATTTCTGCCAGTATTCCCACCCTGTCCACTATTCCAACGCTTAGCGATGTCAGCCGTCTCATATCCTCTTTCCACCCTAGCCTTACCAGCCTGCCTTTAGGGAGTGTTTTCAGGTTCTCGCATGATTTATAATGCACTATGAGATGATTATCTTTCGACCTGTACCCCCACACAGGCTCTCCATATTTGAGGTAGCAGCATTTTGGAAGTTGCATCGTGGACAGCTTTTCGCCTTTTGTTTCAATTTTTCCAAGTAATTCAGATGGCGTAAGGTTTTCCCATGATTTTTTGCTTTCTTCAATTGTTATCCCAAGCGCTCTCCTGATTTTTTCTCTTGCAAATCCGGTTTTTGCCAGTTTTAGCCATTGCCTTGATGGCTTTCCTCCTTTGGTGGTTATTATTTCCACAACATCCGCAGGGTTTAGCATGTAGTCGAGTGGGGCTATGTTGCCGTTTACCTTTGCGGCCTTGCACGTATTGCCTATTTCTGTGTGTATTGCGTATGCAAAGTCTATTGGCGTAGCCGCTTCTGGCAGGTGTATCGGGTCCCCTTTTGGCGTTAGCACGTATATTTCGTTTTTGAACATGTCTACCTTGAGGCTTTCAACAAGGTCCTTCGCCGATTCTGAGCTTCTCCATTCAAGGATTTGCTTCAGCCATGCTATTTTCCTGTCGAAGTGCCTGTCCCTTTCAGTGTCTTTGTATCTCCAGTGCGCAGCTATGCCCTCCTCTGCAACGTGGTGCATTGTAATTGTCCTGATTTGCACTTCAACGGGCTTTCCATCAAACAAGACTTCAGTATGGAGGCTTTGGTACATGTTCGGCTTTGGGTTTGTGATGTAGTCGTCAAACCGGTTAATTATTGGCGTCCAGGTTGAATGTATCAGGTTCATGATTTTGTAGCAGCTTTCGTTGTTTGTTGTTATTATCCTTACCGCTGATAGGTCTCTGACTTCTTCAAAGGGTATTTTTTTGCTGAGCATTTTTTTGTATATGCTAAAGAAGTTTTTTGCCCTTCCCACGACAACTGCCGGCATGCCATTCTTTTCAAGCAGTTTTTTGGCGGAGGCAACTATTTTTCTGACCTCTTTTTCCCTTTCCTCTTTTTTCTTTGCAATCCTTGCCTTCAGCTCCTGGTATATTCCCGGTTCCAGAAACCTTAGGCAAAGGTCCTCAAGCTCAGACTTCATCCTGTACATGCCCAGCTTGTATGCAATTGGCACGTAAATCTCAAGGGTTTCTTTTGCAATTTCCCGCTGCTGCTCAGGTGGCAGGTATTTCAGGGTTCTCATGTTGTGCAGCCGGTCTGCAAGCTTCAGAAGAATGACCCTTATGTCCTTGATTGTTGCAAGCAGGACTTTCCTTATGTTTTCGGCCCTGTCTTCCGGTGTTGATTTGAGGGCTATTTTTTTTGTGACACCCTCGACTAATGAGGTTACCTTGCTTCCGAATTCCCTTTGGAGCCGTTCCTTTGTCGTTTTGGTGTCTTCCAGTACGTCGTGCAACAATGCTGCCGCAATTGTTTCAGAATCCATCCTCAGTTCGGAAAGGATAAAGGCAACATTCCTCACGTGTTCAAAGTAATCCTCGCCTGACATCCTTTTTTGCCCTTGATGTGCGGAAAAAGCAAAATCATAGGCCTTTCCTATCAGCTGTATGTCGGCGTTTGGGTTTTGGATTTTTGCCTGTTCCAGGAACTCGGCTCTTCCCATGCCCTTAATGAGGTTCTCGTTCTTCATTTGTGCCTGCTATAGGCAGGAGGTTAATCTATTTTTGCCTTGGAAGGCCAAGAAAAAGCTTCTCGCCCCAAAACGGCAGGAAATAGGGGAAAAGTTTAAATATTAGTTCATACAACACTTTAAAAAGTTTGTTGTTAAACAATTAAATTACGCTTTCAAAAGCCTTAGTTGGTTTGTTGGGGGTTTAGGTTTTTAGTAGTTTGGGGGACAATAACCCTGGAAGGGGTTTGTCAAGGGTGGTTTTAAATGGCTGAGTATGTGAAGAAATGTCCTGAGTGTGGTAGCATTAACCTTACCTGGAACAAGGAGAAGGGAGAAGTCATCTGCAAGGACTGTGGCCTTGTAATTGAAGAGAAGATGGTTGACTTCGGCCAGGAATGGCGCGAGTTTGATTCTGAAGAGGGCGAGAAGCTCAGGAGAGCTGGCGCTCCAATGACTTATACCCAGTATGACCAGGGCCTTGGCACTGAAGTTGGCAAAATGGCTGACCTGAGCAAGCTAGGGAGTAAGTCAAGGAACAAGTTCTTCAGGCTTAGAAAGTGGCAATACAGGATTTCAACAGCAATTGAGAGGAACCTCAAGCTTGCATTGGCAGAGCTGAAGAGGGTTGCTTCCTACCTTAAGCTTCCCCGTTCAGTCGAGGAAGAGTCTGCAAGGATTTACACAATGGCAGTTCAGCGCGGCTTAGTTAGGGGCCGTTCAATGGAATCAGTGGTTGCGGGTGCATTATACGCTGCCTGCAGGCGCCATGAGGTTCCAAGAACTCTGGACGAGCTTTCTGAGGCTTCAGG
>CAYUOQ010000016.1:0-3698 GCA_964446445.1 uncultured Methanosarcinales archaeon | reverse complement strand
CAGGAATTGAGAAGAAGGAAATCGGAAGGACTTACCGGTTTGTTACAAGGGA
Organism: uncultured Methanosarcinales archaeon; assembly: GCA_964446445.1. GTDB lineage: Archaea > Nanobdellota > Nanobdellia > Woesearchaeales > UBA10216 > UBA10216. The sequence continues at coordinate 3,646 of CAYUOQ010000016.1, read as the reverse complement.
GCTTGGCATCAGCATCCTTCCAAGCAACCCGGCTGACTATATTCCAAGGTTTGCTTCTGCCTTGAAGCTTACTGCAGAGACCCAGTCCAAGGCTATTGAAATTCTTGAAAGGGCGCAGAAGGAAGAGCTTACTTCAGGAAGGGGTCCGACGGGCATTGCTGCTGCTGCACTGTATGTTTCCGCCTTGATTCATGGCGAGAAGCGCACACAGCGTGAGGTTGCCGATGTTGCTGGCGTTACCGAAGTTACCATCCGCAACCGCTACAAGGAGCTTCTTGAGCAGCTCAAGCTTGAGCGCGAGATCAGGAAAGCGAAGAAGAAGATAATTGCGGCTTGAAAGTGATTAGTTATGGCAGTTACTCCCGTTACAGAGGTGGTGCAATCACCACACGTTCTCAAGGTATTTATTGTTCCTGATAAGCGAAAAGGCACGCCTGTTTTCAGATGGGGGCAGATTGAGCAGCCAGCAGCTACAGCAACAGGTTCTATTCTTCTTTCAGGGCAAATTGCGTACAGAATGTCAGAACTGCTTGTGGCTTACAGTAATATGCGCTCTGACATTGACTTTAACAGCATAGATTACCAGTTGAGCCAAGATCCGCGCGAGCCACAAGTAATCTGCCACAGCGCAGCGATGTACGCAGCAGGTTTGGTTAATTATCCCGGTCAGCATGGGCACTTTGCTGAAGCGTACAGAGGCTTAGAGGAAATGCTCACTTATGAAGAGCAGAAGCCGCCAGCAGTAGTCCACCTTCTAAGAGAAAAAATCTCTCCAGCAGTCATTCACAAAGCTAATGAGCGTATCTGCCCGCACACTGTTCTTTACATTGGGGATCTCCGCGGAGAGAAGGTTTGCTTTCAAAAGCACAGTTTTGGGGCAGCCAGTATTGGCTTTCTCAGAAACGCTGAGCGGAAATACGGCACACAGCATAGGCTTTGGGTTAATGCGTAATGTTCACTTCAGTTTAACACCTTTTTGGAATGTGTGCAACACATCATCAAAATCAGTTACTTTCCCTCTCTTTATTTTAATCCCCTCCTTTCTAAGCAGTTCCGCCTTCTTCTTTAGCCCGTGCGCAAAGCCGTGCAAATTGCCTTTGCTGTCCACAACCCTATGGCAGGGAACCATTTCTTTTGTGTAACCGCATGCTAGGATTCCATTCTTATTTTTGTTCATCGCGTTCCCAACTGCCCTGTATGCCTTTGTTCCCGCTGCTTCTGCAAGTAGCTTGTAGGTTGTCACTTTCCCTTTTGGGATTTTTTTGCACAAATTCCAGATTTTTTCGTTAAAACCCATAAATTCCGGAAATGTTTCGGCAATTATTAAAAATTATTCTTTCTCGTCGGAAATCTCCCGAAAAATCCGCAAAGACTAAATGCAAAGCTTATTAAGAAGTTTTTCCATGAATATCAACATTATGGGAAATTGGAAAATTGAATTAAAGCGGATAAAAGAAACATATTTCGAAAATTTCTGGGATTTTCTCTTTTGGCTTTCACTGGCAGGCATCTTTGTTTGGGCGGTTGCCAAAGGTCTTGGGTGGATTAATACGCCTTTCATTATCGAAATTATGCCTCTTCTTTTTGGCGCTTTTGCTGTAGGCAGATTTTTTCAAGACGTAAAGACTTTCCACAGAGAACAGCAGAAATTTAATCACGAGATAATCCCAAGAATAAAAAGAATCGAGGCATGGCAAAGTCCAAAATGAATATTCCTGGTTTAATGGTGACTATTGCACAGGTTCTGGTTCTTCTTGCGCTGGGTTTCGGCCTTATAGATAAGCGCACATTCGAATCGTTGATAATCATAGGTTTTGTGATACTTGCCGGTATGCTCTTCCGTGATCTTTGCAGATTAAATAGCGATTTCAGGATAAGGGCAAAGGCTTAAGAATTGTTATCTTGCCAAGCTTTTTTGCGATATCAGTCAATCTGGATTTTAATGTTCCTGAAGTTTTCATCAGTTTGCCTGTGCTTGTAATTTTTTGCAGCTTCGAGGATTTTGTCCCGCTCAAGGATTATGCCTTTTTGCTTTAGGAGCGAAACAACCAATCCGGAGCTCAGGAATTGGCAGAACTGGGTTACGTTTTTGGGCTTTGCATTTTTATGGCACCTTTCAAAGTCGAGCATGACAGCCTTCCCTCTGCCATTGACTATGACATGCTTTTGTGGCCTTAGCATTTCTTCCTTGTTGATTTTTAGCCTGTCCAATTTCCTGCATTGGCCCAGCAAGTCTCTGATTATTAATCCGGCCTTATGTTTTTCGTTGCAGCTTATTATGTAATCTATTATGAACCTGCCTTTGATGAATTCGCATGCAAACCAGTCATTCCCTGAAAAGAGCAGTTTAGGCCCCACTCCAATCTTGTTGAGCTGTCTGAGCCATTTTGTTTCGTTTTCAATGGCAGCAGCTGCAAACGTGTCCTTTCGCTGCACTTTTATTGCAATGTCCTTCCCTTTGTATGTTCCCCTGTAGATCAAGCCCCGGTTTCCCTTTGCAAACAGTGTCATGCCTTTAATTCCCTTTTTGCCAAGCTCAGTGAGCAACAGGGATTTTTTAATCCTGTAAACATAGAGTGTTTCGAAGGAGATTTTGCTCTCGGCAAGCAGCTCATGCTTCATGCAATTTTTGGCAATTGCCTCATCAATCTTTTCCTTGCCGGTAAGGCTGCTGAATACTGTAATGACAAGACCATTGTCGTTTAAGTGCCTCGGCGCTTCATCCAAGAACTTTATCAAGGTTTCATGGCCGTGCTTTCCTCCATATAATGCGCAATCCTTAATCCCTTTATCTTGAGGGAGGTATGGCGGGTTGAAGATTATGGTGTCAAACTTGCCGCTGATTTTTTCAAAAAGGTCGCTTTTGATTGCTTTTATTTTTTTGATTTTTTCCCTTGCTATTTCAATGCGTGCCTGTCTTAACGCTTCTTCATTAATGTCTGCAGCAATTACATGCTTGACTTCCTTCTTTCCTGCTGCAGCCAGCGCCTGTATTCCGGAGCCTGTTCCCATGTCAAGAACATTTCCAAATGCGTAAGCCTTTACAGCCTCTACCAGGATTATGCTGTCTTCAGCCGGTTCGTATACTTTCATCATCCTGTGTTTTTTGGCGGGGTAGTATAAATTGCTTGCTTTGGCTTTCCTTTCCTTGAGAACCATGCCCCAAGTAGGTGTGTTATCTTTGAGAACTCCTGGATTCTTCGCCTTACGAATTCTTTTGGCGACTTAAAGTCGTGCATTAGCCGGCTTGTTGCGAAGTCGAGAAGTATTATCCTGAAGCCCCGGGATTTTTTCTCAACAAGCACGTTTTTCCTGTTGTATAGATCGCCATGTATTAGGCCGATTTTGTGCAGTTCTTCCGTTCGTTTCTTTATTTCTGTTTTTAGCAGTTCTTTCTCTTTTTCTGTTGGCTTTTTGCTTCTTAGCAATAGCTGCCGTAGTGTAATACCTTCATGTTTTTTCAGCACGAAAGCGTATAAATCAGTGCTTGAGAAGCCAGTCCCACTTCTCTTTACATAAGCTTTTCCGAAGGTTATGAGCTTGGGTACGTGTTCGCCTTCATATTTCTTGTTTTTGAGAAATTCATATGTTGTTACCTCATTAATGAAAAGGCTTTTTTTAGAAGTCATTTTTATTATGACTTCCT
>CAYUOQ010000015.1:0-12724 GCA_964446445.1 uncultured Methanosarcinales archaeon | reverse complement strand
TTCTGAACTCATCCTTCCACTCCTGTGCCGTTTTCCTTTCGCCCTTGCCTTTTCCTTTGCCCCAAAGCTCTTTCAGGGCATTGCTCTTGCCAGTAGGCTTTATGTCCACGAGGAATTTATTTTCAGCTTCAATTCCGAGCCGGTCAGCAACCTCGCTTGGAACTATGAAGCCCAATGAGCTTCCCCATTTTTTAGCTGTGGCGACGATTTCCATGTAGTTAGATGTGATATAACTAGTATAAATAGTTTGCCTCTTCTATTTTTGCTTCTATTCAGCGGTGACAAAATAGAACGGTTTAAATATGTGCTCTGCTGATGGCTTAATTGGGTGAGAACGGAAATGGCATTTAAACTGCTTGAAACAATACATGGAGTTTTTGGTGGAAGGAGCATGCCTGAAATTCCTATAGCCTCCTGCCCAAATATTTTTAATCAATCTTAGACTTGGTGATCGTCACCTTGTAGAAACCCCTGACGGGACGGTGGTAGTAGACAGTGTCTACTCAGTGCCCGATGAGTGTCAGGCAGGTAGAAAACCTTGCATGGGTGAACTGATAATGTACCATACCACTGCTGGGCGAAGCATTGTTGAATACACTTTGAGTACGCCAGCACCTGACGCATACGGTCCACTTGCAATTGTGGTGGGAACACTCGCCGAAAGATTGTTTGATGGGCGGGCTGCAGTAACAAAAAGCATGCCAAAACAGCTACCAGAAATTCTAAAAGCTCGAGGGTATGCGGGAATGAAGGGCTATGGGTTGCAGGGAATGCAGGCCTTATAGACCTTATCAGTTAACTCAAACAAAAACTCGCGCCACACCGGCAGCAGGCGCAGTAAAATTCTATGTGCAAAAGGTTTTTATATACCTTTCCTTGATTCCAGCAACCAGTGAGTTAATGATATCAGCATCGGGGTTGGTGGAAAATGGAACAGCAGGAGCAGCAGAGGTCAAGAGAGGATTGCGCAATAGTCCTGGACTTCCTGCCAAACGGCTACCCATTCGACACAAGACCAGGGTATATGAAAACGCCAATAGTCCAAGCCATTGGCAAGACTCATTTCGTGCTTCTTGAATTGGTGCCAAAGAAAGAGATAAGCCTCCAGCCTCACCAAGAGGTCTATATTGGGGAAGGCAAAAGGGACCAGATACACCACATAAATGGAAGGCTGCCCGCATCAAAATTGACAGCAACCGCAAAGGCAGAGCTTGAATTCGTCGTTGCAAAGGCTGTGAAGGACAATGAGCAGCGCTTTATCAAATTCTTCAACTCAGCGCAGCCCTTAAGCACCAGGATGCATAGCCTTGAACTGCTTCCTGGGATGGGAAAGAAAAGGATGTGGGAAATACTTGAAGCGAGGGAGCAGAAGCCTTTCGACTCCTTCCAGGAAATGAGGCAGAGGCTGAAGCTGCTTCCAGACCCTGAGAAAGCAATAGAAAAAAGGATAGAGTTGGAAATCAGAGAGCTGCAAAAACACTATCTGTTTGTGGAGCGGTAGCAGACATGCCCGGTGGTTCTCCTTTGAAAATGAAGAGGTTCTGCCTTTGGGCGCTGCTGCTCGGCTGAATATAACCTGTAAGCTAAATACGCTGAAGGGTCAGGGAAAGCCTGGCCCCATCGAATAATCATCACGCGACCATTGTTGACTTCTCCCAGAACATACGCAGGATCACTCAGAGAATTAAGAAAAGCAACCCGCCTCTTAGAACTGACGGCTTCTTGATAATCAGCGATCAGAACCATGTGCAACGGGCTGCCTTGAAAAGTTCCATCTAACATTAAATTTCCGTCATAAGTGCCGGCATCTGCTAGGGATGGACTGTCAAGATGTACTCCATTAGCGAAAATAATCCCTTTTCTTGGCATTTCAGTCATATCATCAATTGATTTGACTCTTTTAGCTCCAAGCCTTTCAAAAGGTGTCATCACCCGGGTCAGGGTTTCATTGTGAAGGTATAAATCCGAAAATCGGAATCCTGCCATAGATGCTGCCAATCCAGAAACTGCTAAAGTAGAAGCCACTCCAGTAGCTAATAATATGGGAATGCTTTTGCCAAGGTCTGGTATTTCCGCGCCTTTCGCGTAGTTGTATGCCGGTATAGCCAAGCCCAACGTTTCGATTGTCATGAATAATCTCAGCATGTAATCTATGATGTTGCCTTCCTCTTTGGGTTCTACCTTATTTTGGCAAATGGCAAGCCATTCAAGGGCTGTTTTTGATTTAGCAACAGGAAATCTCATGGCACAAAATAGAAGTGGTCAATATTTAAATCTTTTCTTTTTTATCTACTGTTAAGTAATAATATTACCTATTCTTACGGTAAGGAACGGAAACTGGCCAACTCCAAAAAGCCTCTTTTCCCTGACATAAGCCGCAACTAGGCAAGCCTGGCCGCTCCTGAGTAAACCGCCAGCCACCATTTCAGGCTTGTTAACATAAGCGGGTATGTCATCGGGCTTGTAATATCTCATGCTGCCCTCCCTGTTTTCCCAATTCCTTCCGGAACCAACAATCCCAGTTGATGTTGCCATGCTAAGAAACTGCGTTGACAGATTACTTTCCATAATCAAGCCAGTATACCTGACTTGTGTAGTTCTTGGATTTAGCTGGCCGCCAGTCTCCTGATAAAGATTTACAAGGGCATTAGCAACAAGAGATTCATGGTTTGGTCCAAACACCTCAACCTCAACAATGGGGCTTCCATCTATCTTGGGAACAGCAACCTTATAAATGCCCCTCCCAATTCCAGGTAGATAGCCACCAAGAACATGGTCAATATCAGGCTCAACTCCCACATCTGAACTCCTATGCCCAACAATGTAACCTTGCGAGGTTTCCACAGCTGCGCACTGGGACATTGAACCATCAAGATGTTGTAAAGCAAACCTTTGGAAGCTTTTATCAGTGAGCGCTTCTGCAAGCTCAAGGTTCTTTCTTCTTTTGTGGTTATACCTACTGAGTAAAACCCTGAAAAATTCAGGGTTGTGATTTGTGCCCAGGTTAGCTTTCCAATTTGCAGGGCTGTAGCGAATTACAAGCACTTTGCGTTTGTGGTCAAGATAATGAGAGCGATATCCTGTTTTTGGCCATGGCTTTTCCTCGCGCATGCCCAGTGCATGCCGCCTTGACTGCAATCCACTCCAATGTTCATCAATAAGCGCCTCTAGTTCAGAATCTGTTTTCCTCTCAGGCCCTTCCTTGAACTCAATGTCAAAACCTGAAAGGGTCCATTCAAGCGGGGTTACAAGAGACCACTGCGGACCTGAAATCCTTGTTAAAACCATTTTAACCGGAAATATTCATAGAAATATAAATGTAAGGGTAATAACCCCCTTACCACGCCTCGTCGCTTTCATCATCAGTAATGTAGCCGACTATAAAGCCGGCTTCGTTGCTATCAAGCTCGTCGGCATCAACAAGCTCATCAACCCACTCAGGCGGTTCATTCGTATCTTCGCCAGTGTCCAAATCCCTGTAATCATAATCAAATGCCTTTGTTTTTCTCACGTTTATCACCTCAAAAACTGCCTGAGGCTTTGTTTATTAAGTTGGTTGTGAAGGGCAAGTAGTGATTGTTTGTTCACAAATTTTTTAAACCAAAATTTTTATATAAAATTTAATGTTGGACCTGTCTGGCATAAATACGTTTTATAATATTGACCTCATTCTTGGCGTCATATCCGCACTGGTTGCAGTTTTCATAGCGGGCTACGCATTAAAGGGCTATATGCTTACCCGGAACAGGACAAGCCTTTTCTTCTCAGCAGCATTCATGCTCATAGCGGCAGGGATGCTTTCAAGAGTCATCTTCGACTACCTTGTCAAGTTTGAACTAAACCTGCCCTTGGTGCAAGTTCCAACCATGACACCATTACAAGGGCTAATGCTGTTCTTTTCCATTTTTTTCCTAAGCAGTGGATATATGCTCCTGCTCGTGCTTTTCTTCAAGATAAGAAGCAGGAGATTCATGGCGCTCCTCATAGTGCTGCTTGCAGTCATGGCACTGACAACAGCAAATGCATACCTGATATCGCATGTTGTGCCAGCAATACTGCTATTCTTCGGCCTAACGCATACCACAGACCACTTCTTCAAAAGAAGAAACAAGAATGCTTTCCTAGTGCTTTCAGCCTTCATAATACTATTCGCGAGCGAGCTGCTTTTCCTTCTAGTTTTAAAATCAATCAGCTTCTACTTCATCGGAAGCATTTTAAGGGTAGTTGCCTATTCGCTCCTTCTGGCCAATGTACTGCTGGTGCTAAAAAGATGACTGGAAAGAGAGGAAAGCCTGAAATCATTTTTGACATACTCACCGCAGTCCAGGAAAGCCATGGAAGGATAAAGCCAACAAGGCTGCTTTACAAGTCAAACCTGTCACATTCAAGGCTAAAGCTTTACCTTGACAGCCTGGTTACACAAGGCTTGCTAAGCATTGATGACGCAAGTGGGAAAAAGCTTGTCACCCTGACATCAAAGGGTTATAGCTTCATAAACCAATACAGGACGATGAAAGAGCTGATAGAGTCATTCGGCATATAGTTGTTCCTTGATAGTAGTTAAAATAGAAAGATTTATAAGCAAGCTGGTTCTTGAAGTAACTTATGAGCCTTAAACGACGCATTGTAAAAAGGTTGATGCCTCTTATGGTTGCTGGTGCGGCCTTGGCAGCATCTTTCACAGGTGCAAACTATTCAGCCCAGTCATTGGAAGCTGCAGTCCAAGGCTCGCCTGTGGGTAGCCCAAGTCTTCAAGGCGACTTGCAATGCAAACCCGGCCAAGTGCGAGTGTACTTGGATGGCAATCAGTACTGCAGAAAGTCTCAAACTACAAATACACTGGAAACAGCAGTTCAGCAGGCGCCATCAACTGGCCAAGGCGTTTCTGTAACACCCATAACCTGTCCTGAAGGCTTGCTCCCAGCTAGAACTAATACCTCGTGTTATAATCCGGCAAATCTGCTCATTGTGGCTCCGTTAGTACTTCTCTTCACTGCTGCAGTTGTTGGAGCAAGTACATATCTTTATTACGAGGCGCGAAGGCAAATTAGGATGATGAACGAATGGCAAGACAAGGCAAGACCCGGAATGATAGCTGACATGGCGGAACCACTTACAGATTTGGCTCTGAGGGAAGGTGCTGTTTTAAAGATGGGCCGTAATAGAGATTATTATAGATTTACAATTGATTCAAGAGCTGTAGATATAGATTTTAGAAGTGCTTCTGGCACAGCGTATACTCTTCGCCGGATCGTTGATGGGGCGTATGTTCCTGTGAGTCCAACCAAAAAGTTTCCAGATAAAGAACAATTCGCTACAGTTTGGATACTTGATGATAGGGTATATAAGGGCGCGACCAATGACCCAATTATTCGAGACCAACTTGAAAGAACCAAAAAAATACCTTGTCAAGAAGCTTTAACAACACTTCTGGACTGGTTAAAGCATCCAGATAAGTATGAAGCAGTTGAAAGAAAATATGTCGGCAAATAGTCAGGATAGTTACTCTTTCGCTTCCCTGATCTCTATCACGACAAGCTTTCCCTGAATATCAATGTAGGTTACAATAGAACCTTCAGAAATCTGAGAGAATTGTTCAGGCTTGACAGTTGCCGTCAAGGTTTCATACGTAACAAGATCCATGATCTGAACCTGGTCTGGAGGAATTTTTGATACGGCCTGCCCCTTCTTGTTGATTATTTCAATATCCTCGAGGTTCTCGTGGTGGCCAAGCGTCAATACCTCACTCCTGCCTGAGAAAATGCCCTGGACGGTAAGCTTTGTCTTTGAATGCATGTGGGTGCCAACAGTTACCCTCTCCTTGCTGGTTATCTTTGACGGCTCTCCCCGGTTTATAATGCATGTACCTATTCTTGAATCAGCAACTTTAATCATGTGAATGTGGGCTGAGTGCTGATTTAAAAAGCTATGCACCAAGATTTTCAATTCACTATGTGAGGGAATGATGGAACGTGAAGTTCTAGTCTGTTTATGTTTGCATTATCATAATTTTTATAAAAAACTGCAAATCCAAAAATATTTTGGTTGGTTTCATATGGCTTTAAACAATCGGTTAACTTTTCCTGAGGTTTATGTAGGACTTTTGGAAGATGCATTGAAATACGGGCCGGCAAACGGCGTAACCATTGACGAGGAAGGAACTGCAATACTTCGTCATCATGAGGGTGAATATGATCTTTGCATGGGTTAGAACCTACAGGTTGCCTATTCTTCTCCTTAGCTAGGGGTGACAGACCAATGTGTGGAAATAATATAATGCTTGGGATTGAAGGTCCAAAGGGAACTGTTTCATTCGTCCTAAGTCCAACTTCTACAGTTAGGACGGACTATGAACGCCTGAGATCACAGCTTGGAACAGGGTCGTATACCTTATTTGTTGAGAATCAACGTTAGGCAATCCTCACTTTTCGCGGCCTCAATTCGCCATAGTGCCTAATTTTTAAAGATTGATTCCTTTTGATGTACTTTTTTTCTTTCTTAGATATCTTTTTTTTATACTCGCTCACTCCGGCTTAGTGATATGTTGGCAGGTCTAATTCGCGGCCGCTTAAAAAAATGAGCAAAAGTTATAATAGAAATAATGATTGAATGATTTGCTTTTTTACTAAAAGTTGTAATTCATTTAAGAAGAAATATTCTATTGAATCTTTTAATAATTTATTAGAATTTGTGCTTATAAAAATACGTTGTTGAAGCAAGTTAATGTTAACTGCGGAAAAAGAAAACTTAAAGGTTGTCCAATGGGCTCTTTACTTTCCTTAATTCATCCGTTGACACTTTAGTATAAATTTGCGTTGTCTGAAGGTTTGAATGGCCCAAAAGCTCCTGTATTCTCCTTATGCTTTCCCCGCTTTCAAGAAGATGGGTTGCAAATGAGTGCCTAAGGGTGTGAGGGGTCACTTCCTTGTTTATGCCAGCTCTCATAGCTGTCGTTGAAACAATCTTTTGGATGTTCCTGGCTGTTAATGCACTGCCCTGCTTGTTGCAGAAAACATTGCTTGGCTCTTTCCCGCTGATAAAACTTTTCAGGTCGTTGATTATGCCTTCGGACAGTATGAAAAGCCTGTCTTTCCCGCCTTTCCCGTTCCTCACCCATCCAATTTTCTGATCAAACTCGAGATCATTTGTCTTCAGGTTGCAGCATTCGCTAACCCGGATTCCCGATGAATAAAGCATCATGAGAATTAATTTGCTCTTCTTTGTCGAAGCTGCTTCAATAAGCTTTTTCATTTCATCTTTGTTAAGCACTGTCGGCAGCTTTTTCTGTATTTTTGGAGTCTTTAATGTTACAATGTTTTTCTTCATCACACCGTCGTAATTGAACTTGAGAGCAGCCCTTACAAGCGCAACTGTGGCCGCATTTTTCTTTTCATTTCCAATAAGATGCGCTAAATACGCCCGTATATCATCCTCAATAACGCTTTCAGGCTGCTTATTAACGAACTGAAGAAATTTATTGTTGTAAAAAAGATAGCTTTTTAGCGTCTTGTCGCTGAAACCCCTCAATTTGAGTTCTGTTTCAAGCTTTTCAAGCGACATGAAACCTTTTATGCGAACGCCTTCTATTTAAACCTTTTGTAAAGAAAAAAGAAAGAAAAAAAGGGCATTACTTCTTGCCCAGCATAGAGTATAGGACGTAAAGGCCTGCCAAGCCAATGACAACGTAGAGTACATCTCTAACAAGGCCATTTGCGACAGCGCCTAATAGCGACGACACCACTCTTTAGTTTGTCGTTTTTCAAAAGCCCGCCAACGCCTGCAACACCCCAGTTAAGGGCGCCTACTACTGTCAGCCATTTTGCTGCCACATCCAATGTTGCATTTCCTGCCATCAAAACAACACCTCCTTATAATGTTTTGACTGTCTTTTGTAAATTTTATATTTAAGATTATCCCTTTTTAGACCATTTCAACCGCAGTATTATTGTTTCTCAATGGTAGTGACATATAGAAAGCTTTAAATGCGGTTTATGCTTCCCTGAATGAAATGGAAGAGAGCGAATTGGATGAAATAATTGGCAAATTCATAAGATCAGAAGCCCGGCGTGGAGTAGCATACTCCTCTTATGCAATAAGCACACTGGCAACATTGATGCGGTGGGGCCCGGATACAGCCACCTTGGACGAGATAATTGTCGAAACTTGGCCGCCACAGGATATAACGAGAACGAGCGCTCGGTTGATGCTTGGGGCTGAAATCATTCCTGAACTGAAAAGAAAGTTGCCTTCGGAATATCAAATTAAGGGTTACCGGGGGGTTGGTTACGCGTTACAGGCCAATACTCCAGAAGGGAAAGCCAAACTTGATGAGCTTAGGAGAACTCCAATTCACCTGGCGAAATCACCAGCCACAATCCAAAGAATAGCAGATCTGAATGGGCATGGCAGAATAGGGCGAAATGCGGCAAATATTTTCAAAAGCATGGTAAATGCTCACGAACAGATGGTCAGTTACAATAGTTTGAGTGAAGTGACAGGCGGAAATGAAGAGGCAAGGACTGCTCGAGTTCACACTCAAATAACAAGGCTAAGGGGGCTTTCGAACATGAACGGTTTCCGTTATGTAATTATGAATGTTTCAGGAAGAGGATATTACTTGTCAATTGCTGAAACTGCCCCATCCCTTGAACGGGAATACGCAGTGCTGTTTGCCCCAAAACAGCCGTCCGCTGCACCAAATTGGGTTTTGAAGCAAAGAGATTGACTCCAAGCAGTCTTTCACGGCTCACATTAAAAGGATTCGTATGTGCAGATAACAAGCTTATTTACGTAACTTACAAGTAGTGAAAATAGAAAACTTTATATACTTGTTACTTTGAACATTTTGCGGTGATGTAAAAAATGGCAAGCATAGAACTTTTATCAAAAGCGGCAACTACAGTAGGCGGTCTGGTAAATGCAGTTGATGGTGCTTACATGGGGTTACAGTCTGAAGCTTGGGCTAATAAGGGGGGCATAACGAACGCCGGTATCCAACAAGCCTATCCTTTAAAATCTACACTTAAACTTTGCGGTGATTACTGGAGAGCCATACAGCTTGAGGTCCAAGACATTCAAGCTGCCAGGTTGAAAGGTGCTATGGGCGGAAGCTCAGGCGCGCTTGATGAACGAGTTTTAGGATTTCCTGATGAAAAAGTTGAAGCTGTTATTGGAGCGGCTGGTTCAGTTCTTGGCGGGAGGCCTGCTTTAGATGTATTGCGAGCTTACATGCTTGCCCTTCAAGCAAAGGATAATAGCGGACAAGGGATGTTTAATGGAGTTAATACCCTTTTTACCTTAACAACTGAATTAAGAGGGGCATATGATCCAAGATCCGCCATGAGGTCACAACCCGCAGCAGCACAGGTCCAGCCAGAAGCACCAAGAAAGCGTGGCTTTTTTGGCTTTGGAAGAAAAGGTCCTGAAGAAGACCGCCGATACAGGTAATTCGCTACTTCGGAGCTAAAATGACCCAAAACCGGCAGTCACCGGGACAGAAAGAGAGTTTGGAACAAATTGCTAGCAAAATTGAGGTTGCTGCGGGCGTTGGCATTGTCGGCCTGGGTATGGCAGGCATCGGATTAACCTTCTACTTAAATTTGTCCCATCCAGTACCGTCATCCTCTGCCGCTGAAATAGCTAGGTTTGGCGCCGCTTTTATTGGTAATCTTGGCAGTGTTGTCGCAATAAGCGCAGGGAGCTACATGGTCTCAAATGGCATTAACCGGTTGTATAACCTGTATGTACTGTCAAAAGAAAGGGAAAAGCGTCCAAAAAACCGATAAAACGTTCTTATAATGAGTATTAACTGTAGTTCGCTAGAAAGATATAAATACGAACCCTGCGAAAACTACCGCAATGAGAATTATTAGGTGTGCAAACTGCGGAAAAGAAAAAGAGCACCAAGCAAAAGGTTTATGCTATAACTGCTACAAGCGGTTTTCCTGGCAGCCGCAAAAAAAGGAATGTGCTTCCTGCAAGGAAATCAAGGTGATTCATGCCAGAGAGTACTGCCGCTACTGCTACAACAAGATTTTCTACACTGAATACTCCCGCCTGGCATCAAGAAAGCAGTACACTGGCATAACCAAGGAAACCTTTGACAAACTCCAGAAGAAGTGCCTGATATGCGGCTTTGACAAAGTGTTTGATGTCCACCACCTTGTTTCCAAGGTAAAGGGCGGCAGCCACGAAATCAGCAACCTTATAACCTTATGCCCAAACCACCATAAAATGACGCATCACGCTGACTATAAGGAACAAATGCTGGTGCTTATTAAAGCGAAGCTTGAAAACACAGTAATTGAAAGTTCTACGGAAAGCCCACATAACCCACATAACTAAGATTGAACGAACTAAGGGGATGCGTGGAGCAATCAGGTGACAGAACGACTTTTACTCTCTAAAGCTTTAATTGAGCTTAGCCCATACTGCGAATCCTGTCAAGTTTCCCAGATTGCTTACTAAGTTTCCCTGACTGCCAAAACTAGGAGCTACTCCGATATCGCCTCTTGAGTAAGCACTCACTTGTGCTTCAGGGCAAGGGCCGGCTTGAACGGCGTAAACGTGGCAAACAGAAACGTTTTAATATTAGTTATACTTTAGAAATTTAGTTATACTTGATGGTGGGTGCAGACAAAATGGCGACAGTAACTGTAGTAGCTAAGAAGTGGGGCAATTCAATAGGAGTAATAATCCCTAAGGACATCGTTGAAGCGGTAGGCATAAAGCCTGAACAATCGTTAAACATAGAAGTCAAACAAATGAAAAACTCGTTGGCTGAACTCTTTGGCAAGTTTAAAACTGACAAGCCAACGCAGCAGATAAAAAACGAGCTTAAGAAAGAACTTTGGGGAAAAGAGCTGTAAGAAATGCCAAGATACTTTTTTGACACTTATGCCATAATTGAAATACTGAATGGAAATCCGAGCTATCAGCACTACACAGAGGTCGATTACGCCATAACACAGCTTAATCTTATAGAACTGCATTATTACATACTACGGACTTTTGGTGAACGGGAGGCAGAATTAGCACTGACCCAAGCACTGAAAAATACCGCTAACTTCGATGAACAAGTAATAACAGCAGCTAACAAATTCAGGTTCCGAAACAAATCCAAAGAGCTTTCAACAGCTGACTGCATAGGATATGCTTACGCGCTAAAGAACGGCTTAACTTTTCTAACTGGTGACAAAGAATTTGAAGGCCTGCCCTGCGTAGAATTTGTGAGGAAATAGACGGTTTCTTCAGTGAAACACTTCCTCGCCGCACTTGGACAAACTTCCGCCGGAAACTTCCCAAACTCTCGCCGAACATGCTGAAGTCCACATTCCTCTCAACAAGCTTCCCGCTGGGGCGGTCCCCTTAGTTGTCTTTGTCAGGCAGCCGTATTGAGAACGTTTGAACAGGCTCTGTTGGGCCGGGAAAAGGCATTTGGCATCTCCTGCCAATGTTTCTGATGTCCGCATCCATGCCTGTGTAACCTGCGCCTGATATCTGCGGCCAGTAAACAAAGCCAACCAGTTTATCGCCTTCAAGCCTGGGAGCAATCCCTACGCCTTTGTTGTAACCAGCAACGGCATGCTCAAGGCAGGCCAGGTCAACTGGAAATGGCGCTAAACTGAAACTTTTAAGGGGCACAGGTTCAGGTGATAATTTCGTTGGGATTGGCTGATTTAAATAAGGTAGGAAACCGGCTGTGTCAAGTATAAGCTGGGCTTTGGTGAAGGGCATTTGCTCACCATTCACAGCTCTTGCAGGAACATTGTTTTCCGGCTTTGCAGCTTCGGTCACTGCCTCAAGGTAAGGGCTTTTTATTCCAAGGTAATCCAAAACATCCTCAAGGTGCGGAGGAAGGTATTCTCTATCCCAGGTCATGGCCATGATTTTCTGAAGGTAAGAGACTTTTGCGATTTTAAGCATCTCTGGGCCTCGTTCCCCTATATCAGCCGGCAGATAAAGGTTAACTCTTGTGCCTCGGTCCGTATAAACTGGAAACTGCTCATTGCTCTCGCCAGTGAACATAACCATATCAACCAGGGCAAGCTCAAACATTGCCTTGTCTATGACCTTAATTATCTTCTCGTAGCGGGCTTTGTCATAATACTCCTTATCTAATTCCAGGCTTTCCTCTGTTAACTTGCTTAACTCTTCCAGCGCTGCCCGGGCATTATTATACTGCCTAATTACGTTTTCATAAGCGGTCCTGCTAATGCTGTGGGAAGGATTTGGAGTTGCAGTTGCTCCTACGGTTGGCGACGGAGTAGGTAAATTTGTGGGACTCGGGGCGAGAACTGGCCTAACGCACGCAAGTGCATTAGCTGCAAACAATGATGCTACAATGACTGCAAGCGGTTTTCTCATAGCAGGGGGTAATTTAACTTAATTATTAAACATAACGATTTTCGAAAATGTTCGTCCTTGAAAAGTAAAGGCTTTTATAGTACCTCTTTAGAACAGGGCCTTCCCATGACAATCGAAGATGGATTAAGAGAGCATACAACGGTAAAGGGAGACACAGACCTTGTTTTGCAGGTTGGCCCTTATCATGTTGTTGCTCAACATTTCCCAGGATTTAGAAGGCTGTCTGTTATTGGAGTCACAGACGAATCTGCGGGCAAGCCAAAGCCAAATAATATAGACCTGGGAGGCCTTTTAGTTGGCACAGTTGAAGGTCATGTTACTTATTTCCCGCCAACGCCGCAACTGGTTGAGGCAACAA
>CAYUOQ010000014.1:6454-13720 GCA_964446445.1 uncultured Methanosarcinales archaeon | reverse complement strand
GCCGTTCTCTTTTGCTTTTCTGAGAAGTTCCTGTGCTAGCTTTCCGGCTGCAAGTTCAGTTTCAATCTCAACTACATTCTTGATTTTGTGAAGGAACCAATTGTCAATGCCTGTTAGCTTGTTTATTTCTTCAATGCTGTATTCCGCTTTCAATGCTTCAACAACCACAAAGATTCTCTCATCGGTTGGTTTGGCCAGCTCATCTGAAATGTCATAGTTTTCCTCATCGCTGAATACGGTTGCCCTTCCTCGGCTGCCTCTTTTTCCTCTGCTGGCCCCCTGCTCGTTGTTGCCAACAAGTCCGTAGGCGCCTATGTCAAGCATTCGCACAGCCTTTTGTATGGCCTCCTCAAAAGTCTTGCCTATTGCCATTACCTCGCCAACAGATTTCATCGAGCTTCCAATCCTTCTGCTCACGTTCCTGAACTTTTTCAGGTCCCACCTTGGCATTTTCACGACAATGTAGTCCAGTGCCGGTTCAAAGCATGCTGTTGTTGTTTGTGTCACCGAATTTTTTATTTCTGTAAGCGAATACCCCAGCGCCAGTTTGGCTGCAACAAACGCAAGTGGATATCCAGTTGCCTTGGATGCTAAAGCCGAGCTTCTTGAAAGCCTTGCATTAACCTCAATAATTCTGTAATCTTCGGAGTTCGGGTCTAGCGCATACTGTATATTGCACTCTCCACCGATTCCAAGATGCCTTATCAGTTTTATTGCAATTTCCCTCAGCCGATGATACTCCTGGTTTGTGAGTGTTTGGGAAGGCGCAACAACAATGCTTTCCCCAGTATGTATTCCCATGGGGTCAAAGTTTTCCATATTGCATACCGTTATGCAGTTATCTGCGGCGTCCCGGACAACCTCATACTCTATCTCCTTCCAATGCTCAAGATACTCTTCAACTAAAATCTGGGGGGCGTTTGCCAGCGCCTGCCTTGCCATTTCAGAAAGCTCTTCACTGTTGCTGCACACCCCGCTTCCAAGGCCGCCAAGAGCATACGCTGACCTTATCATGACAGGGTATTTTATCTTCTCAGCAGACTTAATCGCATTATCTACATCCGTAACGGCAAAGCTTTTCGGCGTCTTCAGCCCAATGCCCTCTACTGTCCTTGCGAAAATCTCCCGGTCTTCAGTTGCTTTTATTGCTGAAATTGGCGTTCCAAGGACTTTCACGTTATGTTTTCCCAACACTCCGTTATCATACAACGCAACGCCGCAGTTCAACGCAGTCTGGCCGCCAAAGCCAAGAAGGATTCCGTCTGGGCGTTCTTTTGCTATGACCTTTTCCACAAAGTATGGGGTTACCGGAAGAAAGTATATCTTGTCAGCCATTTTTTCGTCACTTTGCACAGTGGCGATATTTGGATTTACGAGTATTACCTTAATTCCATTTTCCTTCAGTGCCTTCTCGGCCTGTGCCCCGCTATAGTCAAAAATGTGGCTTGTTCGCCTTAACGAAGCAAGCTTTCACCAGCTTGACCTATAGTCAGGGCTCCCGAGCCGATCAGGAGCACTTTGTTGATTCTTCTCTCTTCCATTTTGTGTATTGCCAATTACTTTGTCATTTTCATCAACTGCTTCTACGATCTTATTTTCTTCTTCAATCATTTCTTTCCAACCCGTTTCAGGAAGGCCTCAAACACATTTACTCCGGAAGGTGACAGCTTGCCGCTTGAGAGCAGTTTTTTTGCCTCAGCAAGTGTCATGAATTTTCCGCTCTCAACTTCCTCTCGCTGCAATTTAATTTTTCCATCGTAAGTGCATTTGTAGACTTTCCTGTTGCAGTTGCTTTGAGTGCTTCTGAATTTGAGCCTGAAAAGAAATTTTAGCTTCACATTTCCCACCCCTGCCTCTTCCTGAAGCTCTCTTGCTGCAGCTTTTTCATATGTTTCGCCTGCCTTGACCACCCCTCCAAACTTTACATCGTACATGTCCGGATAGAGCGGCATCCAAGTTGTCCGCTTATGCACGTATAGCCTGCCTTTGGAATTAAACAGGAGTATGTTCGCAGTCCTGTAAATCCAGCCATTTTCCACCACCTCTTCCCAGGGAGCTTCATGGATTACATTATCCTTTTCATCTACCGCGTAAATGAGTTCTCCCCTCATCTTCAAAGCGCCTCCAGAAGCAAATCAGGCATGTTGCTTCCAACTGTGCCCTGCATCATTTAATTAGCCTCATAAAATCATCAAACAGGTAATCGGCATCCGTCGGGCCAGGGGCAGATTCCGGGTGGAACTGCACGCTCATGAACGGCTTGTTCTTATGCATTAGTCCCTCATTCGTTCCATCGTTGGCATTTACAAACAGCTCTTCCCACTCAGAAGGCATTGTTTTCATGTTGACAGCAAATCCATGGTTTTGCGTTGTTATGTAGCACCTTCCTGTTGCCTTGTCTATGCAGGGCTGGTTTTGGCTGCGATGCCCATACTTGAGCTTGTAGGTGTCTCCTCCTGCTGCAAGTGCGAGCAATTGGTTTCCAAGGCAGATTCCAAATGTAGGTACCTCTTTCTTCATTGCGGCAGCGACGTTCTTTATCGTTTCAGTACACATCTTCGGGTCTCCTGGCCCGTTGCTTATTACTATGCCATCAAAGTCAAGTTCCTTGTCATTTAGGAAGTCATAGTCCCACGGTACTCTTGCAACCTTGCACCCCCTCCTGGTCAGGCTTCTTATGATGTTAAGTTTTACCCCGCAGTCTATGAGGACGATAGTCTTTCTCTTGTTGATGTTATAAACGACTTTCTTGTCAGTTGAGACTTCAGCTGAAAGATTTCTCTCATTAGGATTTGAAATTTCCACATCTTTTTCGCCAACAACAATCTTCCCGAGCATTACACCTTTTTCTCTAAGCCTTTTCGTAAGTTGCCTGGTGTCAATCCCGAATATGGCTGGCTTTCCTTCCTCCTTCAGCCATTCAGAAAGGCTTTTGGCTGCAGTGTAGTGGCTGTAATCAACGGAGTAATCAGATACAACTAATCCTTCAGCTTGTATTCTTTCAGATTCAAAGCTTGCCGGAAGGCCAATTTCATCCCTTATCCTGTTGTCCGGAACTCCATAATTTCCAATAAGAGGGTAAGTCAGAACCAATACCTGCCCTTTGTAGCTTGGGTCTGTAAGCGATTCTGGATAGCCGACCATCCCTGTATTGAAGACTATTTCGCCAGGGGCGCTCTTGTCAGCTCCAAAGGACTTTCCGTAAAAAATTGTGCCATCTTCAAGAACAAGTTTTGCCTTTAACGCCGCCCCAACTTTATCGGTCATTAAAAAAAACCCGCAGCCTTAGCTAATTTAAATAATTTATGGAAAGTCACAAATTATTTTCTGCGTCCAGTTTTTAGTGAAATTATCGTCAAATTAATGATAAACTTTCGCCAAGGTGATTCGTTATGACTTTTCAGCTCAAAAGTGCAAAACAGGAGGCATTTGTAGATGAAAGAGGTCTCAGAAGCCAGAAGCTTCTGGACGTTGTTAGGCGAACAATCAGCGACCAATTACTGCTGGAAGAGCAGCGCCAAGTCCTGAACGAATACTACAAGTTCATCATGGCAGGAGGAACTAGGGCCAGAAGCCCATATAGCCTGAGGAACATCTTTACAACGCTTTATTACCTTGGCTTGTTTTTGGAAAGGCCGTATAATGCGGCGAAAAAAGAGGACTTTGTTAACTACGCAGCTATGCTTAGGGAACAAGAACTAAGGCAGCTTGCGAGAAAAAGGCACAAAGACAAGGCAAACGTAATAGCTCGCGTGGAGATGCCAAGCAGCCAAGCCACAATAATCAGAGTTTTCGCTATAATCAAGCCATTTTACCACTGGCTTTATGGTAAGAAAGAATGCCCAGAAGTTGACTGGATTAAACTCACCGAGAAAAGAAGAGTGCTCCCAGAACAGAATCTGGTAGTCCCTGAAGATGTCAAACTACTGGTAGAGCACTGCAAGGATGCTCAAAGCAAGGCCCTAGTAATGCTGCTTTGGGATAGCGCAACCAGAATAAGTGAAGCTCTTGGCTTAAGGCTCTCTGATATCCTGTTTGACAGTTATGGTGCCCAAATCGTGGTTGACGGCAAGACTGGCAAACGAAAAGTAAGGCTTATAGACAGCGTGCCTTATTTGCAGGACTGGCTTAACCAACACCCTTTCAAAGACCAGATTATGGCTCCGTTATTCATAAGCACAAAAAGTCCTCGTTATGGCAGACAGATGACGTATGAGCTTGCCAAGGATACCATCAATAGAGCGGTTAAAACCTCCAAAATACGTAAAAAACCTACGCCGCACACATTTAGGCATTCACGTCTGAATTGGCTCGCAAAAACTGGGTTTAACGAGAGAGACCTGCGGCTCTTCGCTGGCTGGACTTCCACCAGCACAATGCCAGATACGTACTTACACTATGGCTACGAAGCTTTGGACAAGAAGCTCCTGAAGCAAGCTGGCAAGCTTACAGCAGAGGACGAACAGAAAGCCCAAGCAGAGCAAGAAGCCCTGAAACCGCAGCTTTGCCCACGCTGCAAACAAGAAAACCCTGCAACAGCCCTGTTCTGCAACTGCGGCATGGCACTCAGCATCAAAGCAGTCATGGAAGAAACAGAAAAACGTGACAAGGCAGATGCGGTGATGAACAAGCTGTTTGAGGATGAGGAGTTTAAGAAAATCGTCTCTAATTACCTGAAAATGAGACTCCACAATTCACAGTAGCGGTCAAGAATCACACAAGTTTTATAAAAATCAGTTTAACATTAGCAAGTATGGTTAATATACCAAGTCATAACCCTTCAGATTTCCTGGATAAAGAGTCGATAAGTTTAGTTGAAAACTTTTTGGCACAACATAAGAGAGTTATGCCAAGATTATCTGCCTGCGATAGATGGCCTAATGTAGATGGAAGCTTAGAACTACAAGACAGAACTGGGAATTTAGTTGGAAAAATGGAGGCACAGGTAAAAACATTACCAAAAAATCATAATCTTAAATTTGATTGTCCTGTAGAATTCTTTTCATATTGTGAAGTGATTGCAACTTGGCCTGTTATTTTTTTATGCGTAGATAACGAAAATAAAATAATTTATTGGGTTCACTTTAGTAAAGATTTTATAAAAAATTCAGGTTTTAAAGATAATGCAGCAACTAAAAGAGTCGAACTAAATCCGAACCAAGTAATTACGCAGACGAATAAGAATTATGTTTCAGAATGGGAATCAATTGTTGATAACTTCCGCAAAAAAAATCAAGCTGAAGCTATAGCTAGTACAACAGCTAAAAACGTATACAAGAAAGCAGGTTCAGTATTGAAATTGAGCGAAGCGCAGGTCAAAAACATACAGCTATTCTTGGATAAATTTAACAGTTTACTAGATGGGAATTTTTCGACGATTAAATCGTTTACATCACCAAAAACGTGGAAGTTTGGTTTAGCTTATAACGAATATACTAGCGATACAGTCAGTTATCACCTTTATCAAATTCCGGCTGGAAAGAATGATGTTCAAATCAAAGAAATAGACCAGAACTTACTCGAAGAAATAAATTCAAGCGGTTTTGGCTTAGCAAGTCATTACATGGAAAATCCCTTTGAAAAGCGACCTGAACAATATGCGATGGAACTTGTTGAAGCAAAAACATTAAAAATTTTGAACGCGAGAGGGCTCAAACATGAAAACACCCCATTTCTTATAAAAGAATATGCTATGAGTTTTATTGATAAGTTTCATATTCAGATGGGCTTAGAAGAGAAAGATGAATATGACATATCCGAAATTAAAACCGGGTTTAAAACTTACCTGCCATTATGGATAGATGAAGTTCTAAAAGAACCTAAAATTTTTGTAGGAAATGGCTATGTTGACCCCAACATGTTACTTTCGCAATGTTTTGATGATAAATGCAAGGAAATAGCAGAAAAAGTTAAGAAACGAATGGCAGAAAAAGATTATAAGACAAAGAGTTTTGTTTTAGGAAATAATAACTTCCCCATGGGCATATTTGCTGAATTTCTTAAAACATTGCAGGACAAAGGGATTGATAAAATCGGAAGGATTTATATTAAAAAAGATTTTGAAAGGTTAAAAAAAACTAAAGTTTCATGGATTTGGAATTGTTATTCTCTTGCCGATTTAGAAAAGAATCTTAATATATTTTTTGAAAATCTTGCTTCAGAATATGACCGTTTAGTTGCAGAAAATTTCCCTAATTTAAAAAAGCCTTTATCATTTTTTGACGACTTTGATTTTTTGTTAGTAACTTTTGAAGCAAAAGAGACGTATGAAACTAAAGATACTGGTCCAAGTATTGAGACATTTGATTTGAAAAACTCTACAGAACAAGAACAAAATATTAAGTTATACCGCAAGGGCTCAACCGAGATTAAAGGAGACCCGGCAACAAACTTAGGTGGTTTTATTGAAGTGGAGCATGTTAAGTATAGAATAACAGGATATAGTTGTGGCAACTTAAGGTTCATTTATGATGACTTTCCAATGTTCAATTACGTTTATGAATTTTTAAAGAATCGTTTAAAGAAATATTTCGAAAATTTGGAGAAGGCTTAATAAAAAATCTGATAAAAGGTGAAGAGGTACTATATCTTAGCTAAATTACTCTTTTTTGTCAGATTTGTTAACAACTGAAACTGCAATATTTCTTTGTCTAAATGAATATAACTTGCCAATAATCCAGTTAGTAATTTTAAATCTCAGGAATATAAAATCTATCAAAGTTAAACCAAAGAATGACAAAGTCAAGTAAAAAATGTAATAAATTTTCCTAATATATGTGAGATTCACTATGCTTTGCTGCAGATTGTATATTTGAGTTTGTTGATTATCTATTTTGTTAATTACTAATTCGATTTTTGAGTTTAAATCCGTATAGTCTTTCTTTGTTACAGTAGTATTTGTCAAATTATAATATTGAAGTTCCCAATATTCTGCAGTGGAGTTAAACTCGTTTACTTTTAATTGGAGAATTCCTATATTGGCATTCAACCCGTTAATTTGGTTTATCTCGTTTGAGCATGACTGAGCATGCCAAATAGTTGTTAACCCAGCAATTACACTAAGTAAAAGCACAACTGCAAAGATAGTACCGATTATTGTTGCAGGGTCGTATTGGCCTCTTTTTAACAACATCATAAGCAACTGGCTTTAGTAAGCTTATAAAAATTTGCCGGTAAATGTGATGAATTTTGTCCATAGATTTTAAACTTAATGTTATGTTTTGGATAAAAATTTAAGGGGAATAATTAAATTAGGTACAGTGCGTT
>CAYUOQ010000014.1:0-6444 GCA_964446445.1 uncultured Methanosarcinales archaeon | reverse complement strand
AAAATTATTCAAATAAAATAAAAATCACAGTTATAAGGGTAAAACCCAAGGTAATCCCTATTGTCAGTGAACAAAAAAGGGTCCCCTTTTCCGGTTTAAATAGCACATATATGGTAGTGACACCCTCAAAATTATGAAACACCAGATATTGAATGAATCAGTTTTCCCAAATATTAATATTCATTTGTGGAGAACTCATTAAAAATCAAGGTTATTTGGGGTTACACACAATTCACTTAGTGATATTGTCAATTGTAGACGTTAGGAAGTAGACATGCCTATAATGCTGCACCTAAGGGTTCTCCAATTAAAAATGAGCCGATAACTGAGCAAGTGTAAGGACAGAATGTATAATCAAGAACATAATACCAACTCCTTGATTCAGCCATTCTAGCTTATGCTCACCTTTTCAGCCACGCAAAAGTTAACCTTTTCTGCACTGATTGTAATCATAAGTGCATTTTTCTTTGCACACGCTGCTTAATATTCCTTCACCACAAGCATGGTTGCACTGGTTAAGCTCCCTTTCACACGGGTCAACATATGGCACACCACTCCCGGCTGCACCAGCAATATTAATCCTCCCCGCAGCAATAAAAAAACCAACTACAATCAATCCGATTATTATCAGTAACAATAAAAAGCCTCCGCCGCCTCCTTTAGGTTTTTCTTGATAATGCTTCTCTACAACCCGCTCAACTACCTTTATTTCATTCTCGTCTTCAATTCTATTTTTCTCCATTGGAATTTTAGCACCGCAGTCTTTACAAAATTTAGCTTCACCCAAAACTTTAGCTCCACATTCTGTGCAAAATACCATTAGTTCACCTTTTTACCGCATTTTGAACAAAACTTTTCTCCGCTTGTAAGCGTATTCCCGCATTTTGAACAAAATAATTTTTTAGAAACTTCAACTTCACTTTTGGTTTTTATTTTATTTTTTTTAAAGTGCAACCACAAAAGGTAAAATAAACTGCCGAAAATAAGTATCAACGCCATGACCATGAGTGAATTCTTGATGTCAATAGAACCAGAACTTTTTGGCTCGCACCGATTAGTTTCAGGATTGGCTCGTTCGGAAAGTCCACAAGTTTGAATCTTCTCCCAATGATTGTCAACGCATCTAATAATTTCATCCCCTGAGGAGAGACCGATGAACGACATTGTACCTTCATCACAGATTTTATCAGCTTTATAAGATTGACCAAAAACTGGGGGCAATAATAAGATAAGCAGTAAACTGGACAAAAAAAATGTTCTGAAATTCATAGTTTCGCCCCATATATCTTATTACCACATTTAGGACAGAAATTTTCAACTCCTCTTATTTTATGCCCGCATTTTCCGCAGAAACCAGCTTTTTTAGGCTCTTCTTTCTTGACTTTCTTTTCGGATTTCTTTTCTTCTTTAGACGCTTCAGCTTTGGTTTCCTTTTTAATTTCTTTATGCTCAGTTTTTTCTGTCAAATCTTTAGTTTTTTTCTTGCGAGTGAGCAAGAATATTCCACAAGCAATGGCTGCAACAGCTAATGCTCCTATGAGCCAATATTTCTGATATGCATTTCCAGAAGCTTGTTTTGAATATTTGGAAACATCAACTGATAACATAAGCTTATTATTTTCATCATAAATCTCAATGCTTTTGGCACTAGAAAAGTAAGGTATCACTAACGTAGTCACAACTTCCTTAAGCACTAAAGGCGGTTCCTCCGGAAATGCAATTTGCGTTCCATCTTCCGAAAATATATCTCTGGGCGGAGCTGCTATAATCATCGTTTCTAATGAGAACTTAAAGGAAGATAAAACTTGACCATTAAAATTAACTATCTTTACCGTAAACCCTTTCTCTGGTTGGTTGAGGCTATCAGGTGGAGTCGATGATATCAGCTTCTGGCCCGCATTAGTCAGAGACGTACCACCGTAGGCGAGAGACAGGGCGTACTCAAGCTTCTCTTCTTCCACAGCTACCGCTGATAAAATTACAAGAACGATTAAGCTTATTGAAATTCGTTTATACATTCATCTCACCCATATTTGTTCAACAACTTTAGCAATTGCGCTTCATTTACTTCGCCGTAGTCATCTTTAAGCCACTGGGCTCGCATTATTGAATTGAATTTTGGTCTAAAGTTACCTTCTGCATAACTGCAACCTTCGTAGAAGCCTGTTCCTGGAACATTACCCCACCATTGCTCGGCGGTCTTTTTATCTGGCGCACAATTTGGCGCCCGCGGCCAACTTCCTTTTTGAGGTTCTACATATTCATCTGCCAATTTACCAAAAGAGTGACCGAATTCATGGAGGAACAATCTGCCCCAATCATTCCTTGATTCAGAACCTAAAGATAAAAATGCTGTTCCTGAAAAAGAGGCGAATGACCTAAACTTCTTCGTTGATAAAACGACAGGGTAGTCAGCCGATGTGCATTCTGCTGCTACTTCAAATGTTTTTTTGAAATCCGGCGCATTGCGATATTGTGAATTGGCAGGAATCTTATCTCCTGCAGCTATAATCCAAATGTTTCAACGGAATACAAACCATCCTCAACTATTTTCAAGGCATCTTTTTTCAACTCTTCAACATCAGAATATCCATCCCCAACGAATGCTACATCTACCTTTTGTGCCGAATCTCCACTATTCACAATATTGATGCATCCACTCTTTTGCACGCAAGCGTGTATTTCTTGATTGCAATAAGCAACATCACCACAATCCGAATCCTTAGTGCATTCATACTTTGATTTTTCCTCATAGCTTGGCGAACACATCAGCCCACCTTTGTCATCCGATATGACACCGTTTTTACAAGTTTCAACTAGTTCAATTGCACTTCCATCCGCATTGCATTTTTTGATAGCATTTCCGTCCGCGAATATCTTATTAGGAATGCACACTTTTGCTTTTTCTAATTGCAGTGTTACGCCAGAAACAACGCTAACGGCAGGGTCATTAACATCATATACTTTAACGCTGCATGCCTTAGTGGCATCTTCAGATATGGCACCTCCACTAACAAACATAGGGATAGTATCAACATCTTCAGGTTGTAGTGTTTTCCTTGAAGTTTGGGATGTTGTGGACTCGATAAAAGGGTCACAGTTTACAAGCATAGCTGAAAATGTTCCAGCAGCTTCTCCTATATTTTGAACCTGGACATTTACAGTTCCGGTCTCGCCACTTCCAAATTTGTCGGCAGTTACACTCATAATTTTTGGCTGTCCAGTAGGTATGACAATGCCAATCCAATCTGCCCTAATCCTAAAAACAACATTTGGCGCTGTTAACCTTCTCTGCAAAGTTACAGTTACCTTTCCCGTGTTATCATCTTTACTAAAAGGGCTGGAAGTGAATGATGTATCTTCACTTAGCAAGGTATCGGCGGCTTGATTCGCTGATGATAACGCATTGGTTAATTCGGCATCACCCTTTGCGACATCATTGTAATTTGAGAATAAAGTCTTAAACGAGCTTATCCTTGAATCTGTAGTGGCTATTTGAGGCAAATAAGATTCAAAAGTTGACTTTCTAACTATTTGCCACCTGTTAGAATCTGATTTTTTAATCGGAACATAATTGTCTTGGTTTGGAGCAGGTTCACCAGTAACCAAAGAACCACTCCAACTCGCAGTACCAAGTTCGCCAAAATCGACAGAGCTACCTTGGCATCCTGAAGAGGAACCTGAGCAAATAATCTTTTCTTTAGTTATACCTCCAACATTCAGCGTTATTTTAGCTTTAAACCCTATTGAAGGATTGTTATAAACACCCTTTACTCCCACCTGTTCTTTCTCTATGCAATACCTCTTCTTGGCCTTCCCCAAGAAAGACTGTCCTAAGGGTATATCCCAGCTGGTGCCAGTTGGGCAAGGTTGCGGATTATCAGAAATGTAACATATCCCTAAAGGACAACTTTGAGGGGCATCAAAGGTTTCCAGCTGGTACTTATAAATCTGGATGCCTTCATTTACAACTTCATAAAAAACTTGTTCATCAACAGAGCTTACACTTATAGAAAGAGGCTGCTTTGTGTATACTTTCCCGCCCATTAGATTTTTAATTGTAGATGGACTTATTGTTCCGGTAAGGGATTGCCCACCTCCATTGAATTGTGTGTTTATTATCCAGTACACTGTTGCTGGGTCGCTAGTCTTTGTAATAACTGAAGACGTAGAAACTGAATTAACAATAAAACCTTCAGATTGGGCATTAGCCAGATTAACAATTGCTAAAAATAAGACAGATAATAGCAAAATCAAACCAATAGTTTCTTTGTGCAACCCCAAACACCCTTGGTTTAGCTTCTTCCAACCATATTTAAACCTTCTGCAAATCTACTTAGGCGCAAAACTTGAGTATGTCACTAGCGATGGCCAAAAAAGGGGTCGCGTATATTTGTTGTTTATCTGATATACTGACCGTTATCCAATAACGGTCAGAGCATGGCACTTCAACACCGATGTGATGGAGAATGCCAACATCACCATCTTCTGGCCCGTAAGATTGGAAGAGTATATCGCCATCGGAAAGCGTTCTTTTTTCAATATTTGTAAAGTCAGACTGGTCGTTAAGAACTTCGTTTACTGAAGGCGAATTTCCCTTACCAAAATCAAGTATGAGTGCAGATACTTCATCTGCAGGGTGTTGCTCTGAAGGATAAAGCCAGCTAGTACAAGGTTTTTTGAAGCCTTCATAACAGCCATCTCCATCACCCCATCTAAAAAAAACTCCTCCTCCGCTATTTGGAAAAGATTTAACACTGCTTTCTAAGAAGTTTATTAAACTACCAATTTCAATATCATTATTCTGCACAATTTTTGAAGTGTCCACATTTGATTGGACATTTTCTTGAACTTTAACGGTTTGTTCATCTTTATCGCAAACATTGTTTCCGTTTTGGTCTAAACAGCATTCTGTGCCAACTAAAATGTATGGCCTGTTACAAACCGATTGTTGGGTTTGATTTTGAGTGCAACCACTAAGAAGAACTACAGCAAAAACCATCAATGTAGCGTATATGGTATATTTTGACCGCATACTCTTCCTTTCTAAGCTCTCAATATAAACGTTACGCTTTTGTTACTCTTTCGTTACTTTTTCTTATAAACAAGGTTACGCGTATGTACTAGTCATGTATGACCTTGCTTTTGTCATGCGTGGCAAGATACGCAGAGAAATCTTGAAGCACTTAACAGAGCCAAAAACAGCTGTTATGCTCAGCAAGCTTGTGAATAAGCACAGGGAAAGCATCAGCAGAGCATTGATAGCCCTTGAAGCGAAGGGCTTCGTCACTTGCCTCAACCCTAAGGACGCAATGCACCGCTTCTATCAGATAACGCCAAAAGGCAAGAAAACTTTGGAACAGTTTACTCAGTTACACTTGTGTTAGAACGTCACGTTATTTTATTTATTTTATCCCCATATAGAACGATAAATTAATTAATTCAACTTTAGTTGAAGCTGTAGTTAATTTTAGCTAAGTTGATAGGAAATAATCAAAAATGCATCATGGCACCACTCCTTTGACAGAATAGCTGCCTTTATGTTCCCTGGCGATTATTCCTTCTTTAATTAGTATCGCCAAGGCATTATTAAGCGCGTTTCCTCTATAGCCCTTCTTAATTTGCTTATCGTAGCCAAACTTTGTGTCTATATTTTTCCGTACAAAGTTCTGGATGGCATTCTGCTTAATCCACTCCCTTATTTCATCAGCTACAAGTTCGGCCTTCTTTTTAGGCACGCTATGGGTTGCAGGTATCCCGCCTTCAAGCTGCTCAAAGACTATGCCTCCAGAGTAGTCTACCACTTGAAGCATGATTGGGTCAACCTTCTGGGAGTTTCTATTCTTCTCCTGAACAAGCATAATCCTGTTTCCTCTGTCTTTGTGCTGGCGCACTATCATAACAACATCAGCGAAAGCCGCAAATTCTCCGCTGCCACGCAGCGCACTCAACCCAACAGGCTCATAATCTTTGGTTGGCTTTCTGGTGTGATGTATGATGAACCAGCTGACTTTGTGCTTCACAATGAACGGTTTGATAAAATCAAAGACCTGCTTTGCTTCAGCAGCACTGTTCTCATCGCCATCAAAAAGCCTTATTTATCTATCAACGACAATCAGGTCAGGCTTGAAGTTTTCTATCAACGCCAACAAACGTGCCTTCCACAGGTCGTCAAACTTTACACCTTTTGAAATCAAAAACGCCAGTTCGATATTTGAAGCGAACCCGTATCCATTGTAAAGTTTTAGAGATTTAGTCTTAAGGGCTTCGGCTCTGTTTTCTTCATCAATATACAACACCCTAGCTTTTTGAACAGGAATTTTACCAAATAGCGGCTGACCAGAAGCACAGCAGATGGAAAAATATAGTGCTAACCAAGTTTTATACATGCCCACGTAGCCACCTAATACGGTCACCCCGCTCTTGGGAATCATGTTCTCAACA
>CAYUOQ010000013.1:8512-13833 GCA_964446445.1 uncultured Methanosarcinales archaeon | reverse complement strand
GAGAATAAGTGCAGTCAATTGATTTTGCCAGTGATGATGCGTAAACACCTGCCTTTGCATTCTTCAAACCGAGAAGCATCATTGCAGGCTTTTCCCTGAAAAAAACATTAAAAATTTCCTTATTCTGCATCAACTTCAACACACCCCAATGATCTTTTTCCCCACCGCAGGTAAAAAGCTCAACCCCTAACCAATGGCAAATATACGTTAGATACTTCAAAATCTATTTTTAGACATATATTTAAATGTTTTTGTTTTGCATTTTTATCCGACGACACTGTTTTATTTCCACTGCTTCAGGGCGTCTTCCTCAACAAAATGCAGCTCTCCTGGAACAATGAGGCAGTGAGGCTGATTTCCGAAATCGACAGACTTCAGCTGTGAAGCGGTTCCAGCCTTTATAATAAAATCCTCACTCCCAATCCTTGCACAGCCAACGCAAAATGTATCACTGGTAAAGACCTTCCGGCCCTTCCTCAATTCAATTTCAAGAAGGACATCAATTGCCTCTGGAATAGTCATGAATTTGCCCAAGTCCTGCCGTATGTCCAGCAGAAGGAGCGTATGCAGGCCAAGCATCCTGTTCTGGTTAATCACTTCATATGATGTTTCAGGCCTGAAATTCTTGTCAGGAAACGGGACAGATGTTGTCTTGCCAAACTTATAAATTTGAAGGCCTGTGATGCCAACAGCGGTGATTATGGATGCATTGTTGATGACTACGAAAGGAACTTTTCTCTCCCTGCATTTCAGCATAAGGTCAATATGCGTTGTTGCACCCCATGGATCGCCAATGACAAGCAAAGCAACACTTTTAGTGGCAGCTGCAGCAATCAGCTCATCAGTCTGCTCAACAGTTTTCCGGTCAGTTACAATGATTTTCTTGCTGTAGAAGCTCTCAAGCTGAGAAATGTTGCGTGCAATTATGCTTGTGTAATTCTCAAGGTAGACAGAATCGCAGCTTCTTATCGCCTCAAGACCCTTGACTGTAATGTCCTTTTCATCATTCAGGCCGATGCCGATGAGGTAAAGTGCCATCAGGAAAAGGATTATGCGTAGGTTTAAATTACTTGCCCATTGGCATGAGCACTGACCTTGCGAAGATTCCTGTCAAACTCCACCACATAAACTGCCGCAGGCTCAAGCCCCTTAAGCCTTATCCTGTCGGAAGAAAAGCCGAGTCTTTCCAGCTCCATTAACGAATACTTCCCGGAATAGGCGATATCGGACCTTTTTCCCCTAAAATCCGTTCCAACAAGATGAGCTTCCAGGCTGCGCGGGTCAGAGGTTGCAAATTTTCCGCAAAAAATTTGAAACACCGTTGAATAGACCGGGTCATAGAAATGGCCTGCTCCTGTCAGACCATCAGACGTGTCAACCAGAAATGCAACTGTGTGTAATGTTACGTTTCCCACGCGGATTGTTGTCTGCCTAGGCTTAAGCACATATGCATCCCCCTTTGAAGCGTCAAGCAGCTTTATCATGGCAAATGGTGAACAGCACACATATTTAAAGATATCTAATGTAGTCACTACATAGTAGCTAAAATAGAAAGCTTTAAATAGGGGTTTTACAACTGCTGCTCCGGGGGTGGTAAGAATGAGCCTTGAAGAAAAAATTTCGGATTTGAATGGGCTTTTGAGGACAAAGGGCTGGCAGATAGAGCAGGTAGCCAGGTGGGAGGCAGGTTTAGTGCCAAAACAGCTTGTGGAAGGAATCTATACAATCATCCCAAATGTTCCAATATTGCAGTATAAGCAAAGTGACTTCATTGGTCGGCCGCCTATAATCCATGTTGAGGGCTTTGAAGGGGAGGTGGGCATTAAGCACGTGGGCTTAACAGATTCAGGCGTTCATGTGATGCTTGGGCGATACAGCGTCGGACATGGCAGAGACTTAACATATGATGCGTTTAAGGAAGCTGTGACAAGGACTATTAATCCGCCTCCCGGGCCGATACCCTTTGGAAAACAGATGAATTGAAGCAATCAACAAGGTGCACAAAATGAGAAGCAAAAGCATCAAGATTCTTCAGTCTCTGCAACACTCCAACGGCCTATTCAGCGCCAGCAGGAAAGATGCAAAAACAGGCTATGACCTGTGCTGGATTCGGGACACAGTTTATGCAACGCTTGGGCTGGAGGCAGCGCAGAAAACACCTGCTGTTGTAAAGGCTTATCGGGCGCTTCTTGACGTTCTTTTGAAGCACGAATACAAGATCGACTGGATGATTAAACAGCCTAGCCCAAAGCACTCATTCAGGTATATCCATGCCAGATACCATCCGATCTGGACTGACTGGGGGAACAAGCAGAATGACGCCATCGGGGCAGTCCTGTTTAGAGTTGGAG
This sequence comes from uncultured Methanosarcinales archaeon, assembly GCA_964446445.1. Taxonomy (GTDB): domain Archaea; phylum Nanobdellota; class Nanobdellia; order Woesearchaeales; family UBA10216; genus UBA10216. The sequence goes on along the minus strand of CAYUOQ010000013.1, from coordinate 11,482 downwards.
AATTGGAAAACAAGGGAATCAAGGTGATTCGTAACAAAGATGATATTCGAATACTGCAAAAGCTCGTTGATTACCTCCGGGCAATCGAATACTGGCACGATTCAGACAACGGTATGTGGGAGGAAAACGAGGAAGTCCATGCTTCTTCGATAGGCGCATGCGTAGCTGGGTTAAAAGCTATAGGGAAGGTATCAAGCGTAAATGTTCGGCAGCAGCTAATCGAGAAAGGCGAAAAAGCCTTGCAGAAGCTTTTGCCAAGAGAGTCAATATCAAAGGATGCAGACCTTGCATTGCTATCCCTGATTTACCCGTACAATGTTGTTTCAGATGTGCAACGCGATGAAATCCTAAACAACGTTGAGACGTTTCTAGTTAAGGACAGGGGCGTGATAAGGTATGCAGGAGATAAATATTACAATAAGGGCTGCGAGGCTGAATGGTCATTTGGCTTCCCATGGCTCGCCATTATCCACAAAAAACTTGGGCACGCAGACAAATATGCACACTACACCAGGAAGACGCTGGAGTCAATGAACAGCAACGGAGAGATGCCTGAGCTGTACTATGGAAATAGCAGCATCCACAATGAGAATTCTCCCCTTGCATGGGGCCAGGCGCTTTCAATAGTGGCAATGGAAGGTGAGTAAGATGAATGATGCTGTATTCAGGGTTGCATTTGCAGACCGAGAAGAGAATATAAGGACTATATACGAAATTGGACTTAGCGGATTACTTAAAATTCCTGGCAGAACAGTTCATGTAGTAATGTTTTCCCACGGCGATGGTTTACTGGCTGCACTCAAAGGCCAGCCAAAAACAGCAAACACCCCTGCAGGGGTAGGAATAGACTATGTGGTGACAGATGTGGAAATTGGACATACGCTTATTCCAGAAAGAGTGAAAAATAGGACGGGAGCATTGGCACAAATCCTTGGAGGCTATCGGGAAAAACTTCCAGATATAAACGAGGAGAAAGCAGAACTGTTGAGGCTTATCGAGGAGGGCAGGAAGGCATCGCCAGCAACCGCATTTCTTCTTAGGGCAACACATATCCCAACTTATCAAAGCGTTGCTGAATATCTTGGCGTTCCGCTTATAGGTTACACCGCTAGTATTGCCCAGGTATGCGAAAAAATAACCCGTCCAAGGTGAATGGGAAATGGGAGCAACTAGGACAATATATGTAGTTGATAATAATGCCGGAGTTAGAAAAAGCTTAGCACGTGGGCCTAATTTTTGTGTTAATCAAACTGCAAGATGCCATCACGAGACTGTAGTTATGGATTTAGCAGTTCCGGTTAACCGCTACCTTGGCTACACTTAAGCGTTTCATACAGCTCAATGAACGTAGCGTTGCTCCAGGCCTGGTTAAGGCAGCCCTCCGCTTTTTGTTCTTTTGCCGAGCTAAGCTCGCTCGCGCAGCCAACCGCGCCCTTCCAAAGGATATCTTTCGCACTTGCAGCAAGAATCTTATCAATATACGGCTTGAATTTTTTCCTGTTTGTCGTATTCATTGTCATTGCTGCAATGTTGTTAATCCAAAACCAGCTGTCCCCCCTGTGATAAGACTTGTCGTTCTCACCTGTGTAGCTGTTGCAAAAGCTTCGGTTGTTCTTGTCTATTGTTGAAAGCCCTCCCCAGTCAAGCCATAACTTCGAAAGGGCATTTTCAAAGCAAATTTCCCATTCTGTGCCTGAAAGCAGTCTGGGATAGGTATAAGCTGCAAGGAAAATGTTTGGCCTTGCTGTCCAATCACCAAGCCGGTCAGCAAGAATTTTGCCATCCCAAAAAAACTTCCTCACATTCTGCAATAAGGACTTTTCAAGCAGGAGATAAGTCTTCTCCCTTGTCAGCCTATGCATAAGGTCGTACATCACTAACTGGAATGCCTGGATTTCAATACAAACGCCTTCCCGTCCTTCATCATTGAAGCTTGTATCCATCCAAGTCTCGTTTTTCCCATTTGTAACAAAGCCGCTTCTGCAATGATTCTGCAAAATGCGGTCTATCGCAACCTTTAATGCGGTTGCAAGCCTTTTCTTTTCAGCTGCAGTAAACGTCTTTTCTTCCAATAATTCAGAAGCCCTCTTGAAGAGCCAGCCAACGCTGTCAGCAGAGCTGTTTGGCGAGCCTTTGTAGCTGCCGCTGACAATATTTGGAAGCCTCCCATCCGCAAGTATTTTATCAAGATAACCGAGAACAATTTTCTTTTTTGCCGCAGCCGGAAAAGCGTTGCAGCTGACAAGCTCGTCCCTTGTCCATTCCTGAAAAAACCAGGGAAGGCCTGCATATAAGCCATCCTCCAGCAAAAGCTTGTCAAGGGCAATGGCCGCAGCATCCCTGGCCAATGAAACTTCATCTTTCGATGTGGCCTTGCAAAATGCGTTGCAATGGCGCTTTGATTTTGCCTTTAAATCGCCAATTGACTTGAAAACAAGATTAGCCTCCTTAATTGCAGATGCTGCTGAAAGGGCTGCTGAGATTACAACCAGCCTTGCAGACAAAGACATTGCGTTAAAGACGTGCCTCTGGCTAACCGAGTTCCTGCTGGCATCGAGCTCATAATTTCTTTCTACCCATCCGTTCTTTGAACGATATAAATTGCCATCATGCCTGATTGCAATGAAGACTTTGAATTCATCAACTCCATCTGAGTTGTCTTCCCTGCTGTCAGTCCTTTTTGTGAATGTAACAAGCACAGTGTTACCTTTTTCCCTGACTTCATAGTTTCTCCCCCACTGCCTGAAATCATTTGCCTTTCTGACATCAAAAAAAAGCTCCATTTCTCGCTTTTCAGAAAGGGAATAAACAAGGCTGTTCTTTCCAATAGACAAAAAGAAGGATTCTGAAAAAGAAGCTCGCTTAAGCGTGGCTGAAAAGCCTGAACTTTGAATAGATTCGACAGGGCTGTCAACCTTAATGCTTTCAAGAACCTTAAACAAGCCACCATTCAATCTTACAAAAAAGCCC
>CAYUOQ010000013.1:6682-8502 GCA_964446445.1 uncultured Methanosarcinales archaeon | reverse complement strand
AGCCCTGATACTTGCTGCTGTTCATTGCTCCAAAATGGGCAAAGCCTCCCATGCCATTCGAGAGAAAGAAGCTAGGATAATCTGCGCCAGCATCTTTCTCAACAGCATTGCTTCCAAGGACATGGATTGTTTTCATCCTACTCCTCGCCGCGATAGAACTTGGCAGCCTCTTCAGGCAAAACAGAGTTTATAATCACGCCAGTGCTCAGCTCAAAGCCAGCCCATGTTGAAAGCCTGGGCTGGACTTCAATGTGAAAATGAAAATCCCCCTCAGAAGGCAAATAGTGGAGGAAGTAGTTGTAAGGCGCGTTAAGCGCCTTTAATCTTTTGAGAGCAGCTGACAAAACTTCGGCAATTCCATGCAGCTCTTCTGTTGTTGCCTCTGAAAGCGCCTTGAAATGCCTCTTCGGGAAAACCCATAATTCAAAGTTAAACCTTGAAGCGTAAGGGGTGAAGGCAACAGCATGGCTGTTCTCGAAGCACCTCCTGAAGCTGTTTTTCTCACTGGCGATTATGCTGCAGTAAGGGCAGCCCTGAAGATTTTTGAAAGCTGAAGCCTCCTCGAGAATGACAGGGGGAAGGAAGCCCGTAGAAATAACCTGGGAGTGAGAGTGAACAATGCTGGCTCCCCCTTCGCTGCCATGATTCTTGAAAACTGAAACATATCGTGCTCCTTTTTTTTGCAGTTCGTTTATCCTGTCGGCATATACGGCAAGCAAGGCGGATAATTCGTCTGCGGAAAAATCCCAAAGCTGCCTTTCGTGCTTAGGAGTTTCCACAACTATCTCATGGGAACCGTAAGCTGCTGCAAATGTGTAAAAAGTATTATCTGTCCTTGGCTCCCTTTGCCCGTCCTCCTCAACAGCAGGAAAAAGATTCTTGAACCATCTCATCTTCCATTCGCTTTTAGAGCCAATCCTGCCAATTTCAGGGGGCGTATGTTTCTCATTTCCACTGCAGAAAACACAAGCCTTTGAATCAATGACAGTAGCCTGCTTTGCATACTCCTTCGGCCTTTTCTTCCTTGACTGGGCCAGCACAACCCACCTGTCAAGAATGTAGTCTTTTCTAAGCTCAATCATCGTGCAACCTCTTTTTTCCTGCTATCTATACAAACTATTGTTGTTCCCTTATAAAACTTCAGGTTATTACTCTATCCTATTATCTCCATAAGCGAATACTTTTGTTGAAAAAACTCCTTTTTTATTCAGCTTCCTAATAACTGCGGGAATGGGAGTAAAGGGGCATTTACTATTTCACCAACTGCTTTAGCCTGGGGCAAACGTCATTAACGAATTCTAAGACTTTTTCTGCGTATTCCGCATCGAGAGATGTTCCATAATAGAGTATTCCGTTTCTAAAGTACCTCAGCTGGTCTGCAAACTGAATCTCTTTTTCAGTAAATCCCAGCATTCTCAAATATGATACTTCTGCTTCATGCGCTCCCTGCCCGATTGCGCAATAGCCTTCCAGATATAATTTTGCCCTTACCACATTCATCATAAGGTCATAGCAGTATTCAACATAGTCATTGGCGTTTTCATCCCTGATGCCTATTTTTTCTAATCTTTCCTTTAAAGAGGCCATTTTTCTTTCTGACTCAACGAGCAAGCTTTTTGCCCGCTCCTTATTTACCTTGATTCGCTTAACAATGCTTTCCTGGACGTATTCACTGAACAGCTTCAAAGTTCTCATAATTCGACGCTCCCGTGCAATAAAATACCATTCAAAATGTTGTTCTTTAGATGCTGGTCAATATCTTTCCATGAATCGTAGAAATTTACATTTATTTTTCTGTTTAAAATTCTCTCATACTCTTC
>CAYUOQ010000013.1:0-6672 GCA_964446445.1 uncultured Methanosarcinales archaeon | reverse complement strand
TGTCTTTTCTCTCTATGACCGCAATATCTATGTCCGATGTGTTTGTATCCTCCCCAAGTGAATAGCTCCCAAAAAGGATTATTGTGCCACCCGCCAGTTCTCTTTCCAAATAGTCCGACAATCCTAAAATATAAATGCTCTTCAGGTTTTCTGCCCTTTTGAGTTCTATGGCTTTGCGCTCATCCCGGTTAAATGAGACAAAGTTAATTGTCTTTGTTTTTTCAATTCTCACAAGATTGCTGTCTTTTAGCTTCTTTAGAGAATTGGCGACAGCAGTGGGAGACACCTTCAGTGTTTTTGCTATCTCCCGCTGGCTTAGCTTCTCTCCTGCCTTCAGGCACAGCAGTGAGAATACCCTCGCATGAAGTGCTGTCCATCTTACTTTATATAAATCCATTTTACTTTACCTGTATAAAGCTAAGTTTATATAACTTCCGGTTTTTTGGAGCCGGTGAGAGCAGCATCAAGCCTGCTATCTCAAACATCCTCACAAGTCCTCCTAAAACGGCGAACCTACTTCCAATGCTTGCCTATTGCAAGCTGATGCGCAGCGAAATACTGCTTAATCATCGACTTCCAGTCTGCAAGCGCTGAAACTCGCTTAGCCTCGATCTTGTTCTTGATACGATTATCCTGTGAAAAGTTCGCAAAGCCAAGGAGAACCTCAGATAAGCGCTTGACAAAATCATCGTCACTGGTGTTCATGCGGGGAACAACAAAAACCCCGGGCAACTTCTTTTGGGATGAGCGAGCTTCAACGTATTTTCCAAAGCCGGAAAGGTTTGTGGTGACAGAAGCAACGCCAAGGGCGGCTGCTTCAAGGGGAGTATAGCCCCAAGGCTCGTAATAGCTCGGGAAACTCCAAGGTGAGAACCTTGCATGCTTTCATAGTAACTCAAGTCAAGAAGGCCATCAGCCCCTGTAAGGTAAATCGGGTAAAAAACAACCTTGACGCGATCCTCAGCCAGATTGCCCAGGCCAACATCCCCGCATGTCCTAAGAATAGCATCGCTATCCTCGTTATAGATGTCGTGGGTGCACAGAGGAGGATTGCCATTCTTCTTCAGCTTCAGAAACTTCCTCTTCAACTCAAAAGTTGTGCCAGGGCTCAGCAAGTCAACATCGGAAGCCTTCCTTTGAAGAATAACTGATGTGATCAAATGCTCCTTTACGAACTCAAGCTCATCAACAACAGTGTCTTTTATGTCCTGATATTGTGTGCGGTTCTCAAGCAGCTCCCGCTTAATGCCCCTGATGTTCGCAGGCACCCACAGGAAAGCAACAACAGTCTTCTTTGACTTAATGGCCTTCAAGGCGTCATTAAGCCTGCCAAGAGCCCTGAGAAAAACATCAATGCCCTTGTCGTGAAACTCGTACCTCGCAGAAAGGAAATAATACAAGGTCTCCCCAAGGTCAAAATCGTAATAGGGAAAAAAATAGTAGGAAACAAATTCATTTATCTTCCTCTTAAGCTGCCTATGCCTGACAGCAGCCTCCTCAAATGAAGGAAAATGAGCTATATTCAAGCCATTGTGAAGTATGACATCAGGAGACCTGCCAAGGAAATTCTCAGCCTCAATGGCAGTTATGTCGCTCACAGTCGAAAAAACATCCGAGTTTTTTGCCGCTGCCTTCTCAGTCTGATGCTTCGTGTGCACGCCACTCTTAAAAGCCTCCTGGTTGGCGTCAATGGCCGAAATCCCTGAGTAAATGTCTCTTTCAGCCCCAGCCAAGGTCCTGCCAAGCGTAGTTGCGTGGGTTGTAAATACTGTTGCAACAACCTTCCTGGAGTGAAGGTAAAGAAGGCCGGCAGCTGAAAGCCACTCATGGAAGTGGGCAACAATCTTCTTCTCCTTTTGTGAACCTGAAAAAGCCTCAACAAGCTTCCCAACAGCATAAGCCCAGATTACAGGCTCATCATAATCAAAATATTGGGTGTTAAGGGAGTCAATGCCATAATTATCCCAGAGCTCCCTCTTTATCTCATTCTTCCTGAAGGTAAAATTAGCGAAGTCAACAAGTATGGCCTGAGGCTCGGACTCAACGAGCCAATTCCCGTAATGGCATACAATGCCCTCGCCCTTGAGCACTTCAAAAACTTTGCCCAGGGAATCAGGGGGAATCTTTTCATTAAACTCACCGCCAATCTTTGCAGCAAAATAAGGGCCAACTGCAAAATAGCCGGACTCGTATTCCTTCTTCATCAGCGAGGCTTTCGAACTGAGGACAGTATAAATGCCCCCAACCTTGTTACAAACCTCCCAGGAAACCTCAAAACAGCAGTCAGCCGACTTCATAATATCACTCTTTTATGATGCCTGGCTTGTTTTGCTATTTAAACTTACCCACACCAGAAGCTATTGCAATCTCAGCGGCCAAGCTTTTTTCTTCAATGGAAACACTTCAAGATACAGCTCAGTGGCTTGTGACAGACAGAACGAAAAAGTGCGGCCGTGACCGGAAAATATATAAATAACCTTCATTATGGTTATTATTGGTGTGACTATTGAAACTATTTTAGCGAGAAATGTGAATGCCCGAAGAATCTTTGGCAAAAAAGAGATAGATATAGTTATCAAGCAGCTTGAAGGGGTTTCCTTGACCCAGTCTGAAAGGAACAGGCTAAGCAGGGACATCAGGCCAAAGCTTGAATTTATCAGGGAGATTGCTGCCTTCCAAGATGAGTTTGCAGTGGAACGCAACCAGAAAAATAAGCGAATTATGGCAAAAGCCATCAATGTTATCTTGCACGACAAGCTAAATGAAAATATCATGGCAATTCTTCTTTTCGGCTCTTTCGCAACAGGCCTTTATGACAAACATTCAGATATAGACATCGCCGTCCTTTTCAGGAACGCAATAGAATCAAGTGAGGCAACTGCATTCAGGATCAGGGTTTCAGGAGAGCTCCCCGAAAAGGCGGATATACAGGTCTTTAATGTGTTGCCACAAAAGGTTAAAAAATCAATCGCATTAAACCACAGGGTCCTGTATAGCGCTCCAGATTTTGACAATCCCAACTTTTCAATAAGGTATGCAAAAGAAGACGATTACTCCATTCGAATGAAAACGATTTTCGAGAAAAATGAAACGGCTAACTGAAAAAATAGGCGAAACGCGCAGGTTTTTGGAAGAACTTGAGTCAATAACGCCAGCCAGTTTCGAGGAATATGCGGCAAGCCTAGAAAAGCGGGCGGCATGTGAGCGATATATTGAGAAAATAGTAGAGGCTGTTACTGACATTGCATTTCTTATTATCCGTCAGAAAAAGCTTAGGATGCCTGAGGATGATGCAGATGCATTTAATATACTCGCAGAAAGCAAACTCTTCAATCATGGCCTTTGTAAAAAAATGAAAGAAGCCAAAGGCATGAGAAACATCCTTGCACACCAATACGGAAAGATTGACGACAAGCTGATTTTTGATTCAATTGCAAATGAGTTGCAAAAAGATGTTGGCGAGTTTGCAGATAAAGCTGCAATTATAGTATGAACTTCTGACTAAAACAAAGGTTTTTATACATCAGCCATGGCTTGTTACACCAAGAGGCGTGGGGTTCCCAGTGAAAGCTGGATTTTTGGCATGAACGGCAAAAAAAGAACGTTCGGTGAACTTAGATATTTGCTTCTCAGGACTATGCTTTCGGGGCAGCAAACAACAAACCAGGTTTCCCTAAAGTCAGGAATAAACTGGAGAACAGTTGAAGCGCACCTAGGCTTCCTTATCGGGAAAGGGCTTGTTGTTGAAGTGCTAAAGTCAGAATACGTCAGAATTTTCAAGCTTACGCCAGAAGGTGAAATGAAGGCTTCTGAATCAATCAGAATAAAAGAGGAAGTGATAAGCGTATGAAAGTCCTGATGTTTGGCTGGGAGTTTCCTCCAATGAACACAGGAGGCCTTGGAACAGCATGTTACGGTTTGACCAAAGGCATTATGCAAAAGGGGGTGAGCGTAACGCTTGTGCTGCCACAGGCATTGCCCGGCGTTGCAGGCAATGGCATGCTAAAGATCAGGAACGTAAATATGGCACAGGTCAAGGTCAGGGCTGTCAAGTCTCCAATATCAGCATACATGACGCCTTCTGAATACGAATCCAGAATGCTTGAGGCAAAGGGGATGAGGCCAATGTATGGCAGCAACTTGTTTGAAGAGGTTGAACGGTTTGCAAAAGAGGCAGCCATGATCGCAAAAGAAGAGGATTTTGATGTTATACACGCGCATGACTGGATGACTTACAAGGCAGGGATTGCAGCAAATGAAATTTCGGGGAAGCCATTGGTAGTGCATGTGCACGCAACAGAGTTTGACCGGACAGGAGGCCAGGGAGTCAGCCCACAGGTCTATGAAATAGAAAGGCAGGGAATGGAAAAAGCTGATTGCGTGATTGCAGTAAGCAACTACACGAAAAAAATGGTGATGGAACACTATGGAATAAGTGACAAGAAGATCTGGGTTGTGCATAATGCAATAGACAAGGAGGACATCCCGGAATTAGAAACAAAAAAGCAGACTACAAAAACCGTGCTATACCTTGGAAGGATAACGCTGCAAAAAGGCCCAGACTACTTTATTGAAGCGGCGAAGAAGGCGCTTGAGGCTGATCCGGAAATCAGGTTTGTGATTGCAGGGTCAGGGGACATGGGGCCAAGGGTAATTGAGCGCGTAGCGGAGCTGGGAATAGGCCAAAACGTGCTTTTCACAGGCTTCCTGCGGGATTCTGAGATACACCAAGCATACAGGATGGCTGACTTGTACGTGATGCCTTCAGTTTCAGAGCCTTTCGGAATAACACCACTAGAAGCGGCAATGAACCACACCCCTGCAATGGTAAGCAAGCAGTCAGGCGTTAAAGAAGTGCTCAAGCACTGCCTTCAAGTTGACTTTTGGGATGTGGACCAGATGGCAAATAAGATGGTTGCAGTTCTAAGGTATAAGGAATTACAGGCTGAGCTTGAAAAGAATGGCTATGCAGAAGCCAGCAGGATGAGCTGGAGCAAGCCAGGGCAGCAATGCGTAGACGTCTACAATGAAATCATTGGAGGAATGAAATGGTAGATGTCTGCTTCTATTTCCAGGTTCATCAACCATTAAGGCTAAGGCCTTACACGGTATTTGAAATAGGAAAAAGCAGCAGCTACTTTGACGATCAGAAAAACAAGGCCATACTTGACAGGGTTGCAAAGAAATGCTACCTTCCGGCAAATGAAATAATGCTGGAGCTCCTTGACAAGCACCCAGAATTCAGAGTGAGCTACTCGATAAGCGGAATTGCAATGGAGCAGCTCATGCAAGGCCAGCCAGCAGTTCTTCATTCATTCCGGCAGTTGGCAAGCACAGGCAGGGTTGAGTTTCTGGGCGAAACTTACCACCACAGCCTTTCATTTGTTTACTCAAAGTCTGAATTCATGGAACAGGTAAAGCAGCATGACAAGATGGTAAGAAGCCTTTTCGGGAAAAGCCCAAAAGTTTTCAGGAATACAGAACTCATTTACAATAATGAAGTGGCCGCAATTGCTGAAAAAATGGGCTATGAAGGGGTGCTTGCAGAAGGCGCTGACAAGGTTTTGGCATGGAGAAGCCCGAATTTCGTATACAAACCAAAAGGAGCGAGGAAAATCAGGCTGCTGCTGAAAAATTACAGGCTTTCAGACGACATAGCATTCAGGTTCAGCGAGAGAAGATGGAACGAATGGCCATTAACTGCAGAAAAATTTGCAGGATGGGTCAACAAGGCAAATGGCAGCGGCAACACGGTAAACCTTTTCATGGATTACGAGACATTCGGAGAGCACCAGTGGCCGGAAACAGGCATATTCAACTTCCTGAGAAAACTCCCTGAAGAACTCCTCAAGCACCCGGACAATAGTTTTGCAACGCCAAGCGAAGCCATAAAGAGGCACAAACCAATCTCGGACTTGGATGTCCCATTCCTCGTATCATGGGCTGATATTGAGAGGGATTTAAGCGCATGGACCGGAAACAATATGCAACGCTCAGCACTTCAGCAGATATACGGGTTAGAAACTGCAATCAAGCAGTCGAATGATGAAAAGCTTATTGAGGACTGGAGGAAGATGCAGTCCAGCGACCACTACTACTATATGTGCACAAAGTGGTTTGCAGACGGGGACGTGCACAAGTACTTCAACCCATACGACAGCCCTTACGACGCCTTCATAGCATTCATGAACATACTAAGCGACATCAAGGAAAGGATCAAGAAGTCAGAAGAGGAGCAGAAATTGAAAACAGCCCTGAACGTGGCAATTGGGAACTTAAAGCGCAATGTTTAAAAATAAAGACAATACGGAAAAGCATAGCTATCAATAAAAGAGGTGAGTTAAGTGGGCAGCAGAAACAAAGCAGCTTCTTTGAAAAGCAGGCAGCCTGTGACGATAGAACAAAAAAGCGTTTACAAGACTCCAAATTCTACGCGCACAGAGATACTAATCAAAAAAATCGGAGTGGCTCCCCAAGGCAGACATTTTGTGCTGAGGGATGGAAGAATACTTAATGACTTCGTGCAGCTTTCAAACTCACTTGAGCACATGAGTGATGATGTTTTCAGGCACCACGCCAATGATACCAAGAACGATTTTAGGAACTGGATTAATGATGTTTTTGACGAAAAGGAGCTGGCAGCACAGGTTGAAAAGGCAAAAACAAGGGAAG
>CAYUOQ010000012.1:8193-13994 GCA_964446445.1 uncultured Methanosarcinales archaeon | reverse complement strand
CTTCAACAGAAGAACAGCTCTAGCCCGTCAAACACGGGCTAGTTGACTTTGCCGCCCTAAAAATCAGAATTCCTAATCGTCGTCATCCTCGTCCATAGTGCCCTGGCCCTTGCTCTTCTTCTCCTTCAGTTTCTTAGTGATGTCAAGATTCCCACTGCACTTGGAACAGTTAAGCCTCAAAGTTTGCACACCATCAATGTTTTTCCTCTTGAAAGGCCCCTGTGTCTCCCCGATGCTTCCACAATGAGGACAGGCGTATTCAGAATTTGCAGTGAGGGACTCCTCATAAGCCTTCTTCTCAACAACATTGCCACATGAAAGGCAAGCATACTCACTAGCCCTTGTCTTAACCTTGCCCTTGCTGTCCCTTGGCTTGCCCATCAAAGCCTTCTTGCACTTAGGGCAGGTCTGCCTGAAAACCCAAACGCGGGCATTGCCCTTCCCGCCCTCCAGGGAGCGGTTTGTGAAATATACTAACTCGTCCATTGACTCAGGTTGCTTCAAGGCCATAAAACCAATTGGCAACTAAAACTTTTATAAATCTTTTGGAAGAGATCTGTAAGGCTACGAAAGACATAAAAAGAATGAAAACAAACAGTGGCCGGGGTGATTAAAGATGTGCAGCACATGCGCAAAACACAAGAAGCCACCTTACTAAAACGTCAGCAGCTTATCAGATTCTTCAACGATATTCAATAAGTCCTGCATTGTTGAGAGTGGGCATATTGCAGAACCCTCTTTATTCCTGGACTTTAAGCAGGTTCCGCAAGCATATATCTTTCCGCCCTTACTGTTAAATTTGGCAATTTGCTCTTGAACATTAAATGAGTCGTCCTTAATTTCGTCACATTCAACTCCCTCCCCGATGAGAAAAACTTTAACAATATGACCTCTGTCAATGGCAAAAACCCCGAACCGGAAAGCATTCCAAACTGTTTCTGGCCCTGTTTGCGAGATTGTAATTCCTACGATCATACTATTACCTTGAAAGCTCTTTTTTCATCTCTTCAACTTTCCTTTGGCATGCCTTCCTTTCAGCATTTCTGCCGTATTATCCTCTTTTTTCAATAGTTTTGTAATCCAGACAATGCCCGCAGTTATTAGAACAACCAGCAGGATATTAAGCAAAAGGAAGGTCAAATTGAAGTTACTGTAAGAATAATGGTAATTGCCCATCATACCGCCACTTCTGCCCATCATCATGCTCATCATAGGCATAGTCATCATGCTGTTGTCAGCACAATAGAATGACTTTCCCATAGCGATATGAACATTTCTCAACTGGACAGAGCCTTCTCCACCCATTCGCTCATCCATAACCTCGTGCAGCTCGCCAGGATGCATCTGTTCCATGAAATAGTCACCAAGCAGCTCAAAATGGCCGTCTGTCAATTGAGAACAAGAAATCTTTGATTCTATGACTGCCTTTGCCTCATCAAAGCTATGTTCCTGAGCTAAGACCAAGCCTGAAAAAAGAATCATTGCCCCAACAATCATCCAGAATAGATGTAAATATTTGATTTTCATTTTGCTGCAACCTCAATGAGCTTATTACTTGCTTCCAGTCGTTCTTTTATTACTTCTCTTATGATGGCAAAGGCCTTGATAATTTTAGGATTGCTGAGTTTATAGTAGACATTCTTCCCATTTCTCTCAAAGCCAACTATCCCCTTTGCCTTCATAATCGAAAGGTGCTGCGAGATATTTGCCTGGCTTAGGCTTGTCTGGTTCATGAGTTCAGTTACAGACATTTCCTTATTATCCAATAAGTTCAGGATTTCAAGCCTTGTCGGATTGGAAAATACCTTGCATATCTCCGCGTGAATCTTGTATAGTTCTTTCACATAACATATTAGAATATTCTAATATATAAATTTTCCCTTTATTCAAGCTCATTGATATAAAGGCGGGCAGAAAAACCCGTTCGTTAAAGGAACAAACCAAAAAGTTTCCATTTCCAAAGATCTATCCCCCGGAGTATATAGCCCTGCCCGGCCGAATGGCCGGGATCGGATAGTCGAGTGTTATCTCTGGTTTAGAAGGAATTCTAATTTTTGGATTGTTTCTTTGATGCTGCTGTATCGGTATTTTTCGAGGAGTCGTTCTTTTTCTTTGAGAATAAAATCGGTTTCCACGCACTCCAAAATATCCGCTATTTTTAAGTTTGCATCATATTTTGGCATTGACTGTTTTTGATTAGCACTCGGTCCGTACAGCGAACGAAAGCTTTATATATAAGTTAAACTAAGCCAAACTTAGGTGATAACATATGGTGCAGGCGCTAGTTGAAATCGATGAGAACACTAACCGTGTGCTGAATGTTGTGAAAGCCAAGTATAACCTGAGGGATAAAGGCGCGGCAATTAAGCGTGTAGTTAGCGAATATATCGAGTATGAGCGCGAGCCCGAATTAAGGCCTGAATTTGTTGAAAAGATAAAACAAATCGAAAAGCAGAAAAGCATTCGTGTTGATGACTTCGCCAAGCGATATGGCCTGAAAAACGTATAAAGTTTTACTAAAAGGTGTGCTCCGTGTATGACCTTTCCGTCAAGCCTGAGGCAGATAAGATTTTTCAGAAGCTTGCCAAGAAAGATCCCAAACAGCTGGCAATTGTACACAGGAAAATTGAAGATATTAGGGCAAATCCTCAACAAGGTCACAAGTTCTTGAGAAAACCGCTCCAGGGTTTTAACAGGGTTCATATTGACTCTCATTTTGTGCTCATATTCAAGATAGACCATGAGAAAAAAATGGTCGATGTTTATTATTACGACCATCATGACGGCGCATACTTATGGAGGCCAAAAATAGAAGAAGAAGGTTGAGGCATTTGCAGGTCAGTCTCCATAGCAGTGTATCAGAAGAAGCAGTGTCGAACTCGTCTTTCAGGAGTGCCGTCCTTTCTCGGGCGTTTACTTCTATAGCTTCATCATTACCAGAAGTACCAGTAAACAAGCAAAAAGCAAGTCTCCGAAAAACATAAAAAAAGCCTTAAACGAAACTAATCGAGGGCAGATCACCCCCGAAAATCCGATAAGGGTATATAGCCCTGCCCGGCCGAATATTAAATGGAACCCGGAGAATGTGAATCGGCAATGTTAAGGCCGCTCAATAATGTTGATTATTTCCTCTGTCGTGTATACTGTTACTTTTGCTTGCTTTTCTCTCAATGCTTTGTCATTTGACCAAATAGGAATCTTCAACTTGAGCGCGAGAGCAATGTATGCCACGTCTTTCACATCAGGAGCTATCTCTTCAGCATTATCCAAAAATGGCACAAATCCGGCTAATGGCATAAGAATTATCCTTCTTCTAAACATTGCTAAGACAAGTTCAAACTCTTCTACCGGTTTCCGCGTTTTCTGGAGAATCTCACCCTTATGCTGTTCCAGCTCTTCCAAAATAAACTCTGGCGCATACAATGTAAGCTTCTCAGAGACAAGCAAACTGCGACTTTTGTTATCACGAATAAGGGCAGCGAATAAGATATTTGCATCCAGGACTACATCCATCTTATACGCCTGCTGCTTTTCGTAATCTTTTAGTGAGTGCTTCGCCTACTTCCTTTCCTAATCTTTCTGCATCCTTTCCAGTCAATGCACTTTTTGCAGTAAACTTTTCCAAAAGTTCAAGGTCTTCAAGCTTTTGTTTGAATGCTTGCCTGGCCACTTCAGACCAGTTGATTTCCCCGCGCTCGTCCATTTTACGCTTCAATTCTTCAGGCACTGCTAAATTTACCGTTGGCATAAGTATCGCCTCCAAAAATGTATGTTTATGTATAAAAACTGTTTAAATATATAAGATTTGCTATTGCAGGCGGTAAAATGCGCGACAAGACTTTCATAACGGCATAGTATAATCATCGGCAAAAGAAACATGCCCCCCAAAAAAAAGCCGGACAGCGTTTGCTGGTAAAGCCGCAATCCTGTCCCTGCATTTACTCTTTTTCATGCATCATTGCCAAAAATATCAGCTACAAAAAGCCAAAAATGAAAGCTGATAAAAATATACCTCACATTATCAAGCATCACAGAATCAGGCTGAACTTTCTTATTACTTTAACTCGGATAATGTATAACAAAAAAGTCTCATACGAAACTAATCGAGGGCAGATCACCCCCGTTAGTCAGTTCTATGGTAGTAGCCCTGCCTGGATTTGGATGGTTTCGGTGAGGGAAAAAACAGGATTCGAAAAAATCAGGCCAGCGCCTTCGCCGTTTTCTTTTTTGCAAAGTAATCTTCGGTTTCTTTAACCAACAACTGCGTGTGCAACTCAACAAGCTTCTTGACAGTCTCACTGTCCGAATCCAGCCTGTAAAGCTTGGCTTTCCCAATTTTTCGAGTGTTTATTATTAGGCCAGCTTTTTCCAGCCCAGCCCAGATTCTATTAAGCGTTGTCCAGCTGATATCAGAGTTCCTGGCTACATCAGACATGGAGTAGTCAAGTCCCCTACCCTGCAACAGAAAATTTAAAACCTTAATTACAGGACTGCTTCCAAATGTCCGCACAAAGATTGGCAATTCTTCCATAACGTACTCAGCAAGTAACCAAGTATATAAAACTTTCCATTAAATATGACATTATACCAAAATAATAAGTTTCAAAAGAAGCCTTAAATATTGCCCATGCACAAAAAACGAATATGAACGAAAAAGAAGAGATAAAAAAGAGAATACTAAGGGATATGCTAACACCCCCAAGATGGGGCGGAAGGCACACAGAAGCCAGAAACCTGAGAAAAAGCCTCCCTTCCCATATCTCTTCGACAAAACAAGGCCAAAAACTAATTGACGACGCCATCAAGGAACTAAGCAACGCTGGTTGGCTTCTGGCCAAAAAATCAACCGGAGAAATCCACGTCTCGCTCAACCCAAGAATGAAAAAGGAGATAATGGAGTTTGTGAATAAGACTTGACCGCTTCGCTCCCCGGATAATGCACTACGAATTAAAGAAGCAGGCGAAAGGCCTTATGGTTTTTTGTTACAAGCCGCAGTCCTGTCCCAGCGTTTTACTTCTTGATAATAACTGCATCATTGCCAGAAATATCAGCTATACCCAGCCAAAGAGGCAAAGTTTTGAAAACTTATAAAAATACGTTATGCGAAATAGACAGAGGCGGATCACCCTCTGCCATCAGTTATAAGCATATAGCCCCGCCCGGATTCGAACCGAGGTTTGCAGGGCTCCCTAACCAGTTTGCATTTGGATTGAACCTTTCGCAAAGGGCCACCAGAGCCTACCGTGCTTGACCGCTACACTACGGGGCTGCAGAAATCAGGATAAGCAGCCCATTTTTAAGTGTTTCTGAACCATGAAGAGAACCAGCTAACGCATTTATGGCTGAAAGGCTTCTGCCAAAATTTACATGACAGCTTCTGGCACGATTTATTAACTAAAAACTCGTCATTACCACATTCAACTTCCCTGCAAGCATGATTGACAGCAACTTCGGTTTCGCCGCAGTTAAGTTTGGAGCAGGTGTGATTGGAAACATATTCATCCTCAGCGCATTCCAAAGCCTCGCATGAATGATTAACAGCCTGCTCATCAAATTCACAAGTCAGCTTTTCGCATTCGCTGTTGACGCATGACTCCTCTGGGCTACAGTCAATGCTGCTGCAACATTCCAGATCCAAACAGGAATTGTTAGAGACAACCTGGCATGGTCCGCAACTTACGGGGATGCAGCGGTTGTCATCACACCTTTCAGAAAGAAGGCACTCTGAATCACTCACACATGATGGGCGCTCAGAGCATTCAAAAGTGTCGAAGAAAGAGTACCTTGCAACTTCGCAATC
>CAYUOQ010000012.1:4551-8183 GCA_964446445.1 uncultured Methanosarcinales archaeon | reverse complement strand
ACCTGCTTATATTAAGGGGCGTTATCCAGCGCAGGGTATAAGTGTTTGAGCCAACCCTTTTTATCCTGCTTACATTAATAACCTTGAACTCCGGGCTCAGAATGCTTGGAGCGTGCGTGAACTCCTTCCTCCTGCCATCAACAATTGAAGAAGCCTCGTAGGTAAGCATGAAAGGTTTCTCGAACCTGAACTCGTTCTGCTTATCGTATCTAAAGCTGTAAGCAGTATACTTTGCAGTAAAGGTCTCATTTCGCTTGTAGCAGCCATTGATTGTAAGGTTTATCATCTTGCAGCTGAACTTGAAAGCAGGGCATTTCGCATAGTAACTGCTTTTTCCTACCTTGATGGAATAGGAGCCACCAGAAATGTCAACAACTGCCATGTCCTCAGAAGTAAACTTGTAAAGCCCGTTAGACATCTCCCGCCATTTTCCTTCAACAAGAACTGAGGAGCCGCCTGACTTTTTTACTGAAACGGCCTTTTCCTCCCTTTCCAGATTTGAAACAGTTATGCTGCCGTGGTCCGTGCAATGTGCTTCAACAGACGGCTTAACTGCTGCAAGGCCGGCAGAGAAAAAGGACAAAAGCAATGAGACTATAATAATGAAACTGACTCCTCTTTTCATAACATTCTGCTTTCAAAACAAAGTTTAAAAGGATTTTGGTAAACTGGTAAACAAAAAGTTTAAAAGTTGACCTCTCCCGATTGCTAATCATGCCCAAAGAGGATGTGAGCTGGCTTTTCCTAATTTTAGCAACATTGGCCATGGCTCTAACAGCTGCTGCCCAGGAAGAAGAATTCCTTGCCGAAGAGGAAATAGTGCCGGAAGAGAGCGCCGGCGTGACCCCCGACAGCCCGCTTTACATCTTTGATAAGGTCGTGGACGAGGTGCAGCTCAGGCTGGCAAGCGGTGAGGAAAAAACAAAAAAGGCTCTTGAAATCAAGGAGGAAAGGCTTGCTGAAGCAGCCGTAATGATAGGCAAGAACGACTCAAAGGGAGCGGTGAGCGCCCTTGAGCTTGCGAAAAAAGCAACACAAACTGCCCAGGATGATATTGCGCCTGAGCTTGAAAAGGAAACAAATGAAAAAGTAAGAAAAGCCGCAAAGCTTCTGAGCGGCCTTCAGGAAAAGCTTCCGGACCAGGGCTGGGAAGGCGTTGAAAAGGCAATAGACGGGCAGCTTTCAGAGGAAGAAAAAGTCAGGGTTTCGCTACTGGTCGCAAAGAGCAGGCTGTCATATTGCGATACCTTAGCCAAACAGGACTTTGACCTGATGAAACAGGACGAGCTCTGCCAGATTGAAAAGGCGCCTGGCTGGCTCAAGGAAAGGGTTGAAGGGGAATTTCAAACAAGGGAGGAAAGCGCAAAAAGGCAAATAGTTTATGCAGTCAGCAAATGCATAATAGACCCAAAGAAATGCGATTGCAGCGAAATACCAGTTTCAAAGCACAGCCAAGACTGCGAGGTCAAGAAAGCGCTTGCAATAAAGTGTGAGTATGAGAACGACAACAATGCATGCGCGGAACTCGGATCCCAAAGCGTTGAGGGGCTCCTGCCAGAATTCATTGGAGAGAATGACAAGGCAACAGTCCTTGAAGCATTAAGGCAGAAAGAGCAGGAGATGTTCGACAAGATCAAGCCCCCGGAGTGCGAAGCAGTAGATGACATGAGCGAGTGCTTTAAAATAATGAAGGAGCTCTACGGAACACCAATTCAATGCGAAGGCCTAACTGATGATGAGTGCATGGAGTTCATTAAACGCAACCCTCCAACAGAGAAGCCCAACCTGCCACCAGAATGCGCTGAAGCAGGTGTACAAAAGCCAGTTGACTGCGCTGAGCATATGTTCAACAAATATGGAAAGCCTCCACAATGCGAAGGGCTTGACACAAAGGAATGTATGAAGCTCATGAGGCAAGAGAGGCCGGATGCAATGAACTCAGCAATACCCAAAGAGTGCCAGGACGCAGGAGCTAAGGAACCAAAGCAATGCTTCGACATAATGACTGCAAAGTTCGGCATGCCGCCAGAATGCAAGGATTTGAGCGCAGACTCCTGCTTTGAGGAAATGATGAAAAGAGGCCCAAGCCCCCAAGACACTGGTGAAATGGCTGGGCAGGAACCCCCGGAATGCCAAGAGAAGGGGCTTAAAGGCGAGGAATGCTTTAAATTTATGTGTGGAGAGAAAAGCCCGCAGGAGTGCTTTGAAGGAAGGGAGAGCAGAATCCCCCCTAACTGCATTGGGTTAAGCCCTGATGATTGCAGAGCCAAAATGCAGGAAATGAGCGGCATGCCTCAGGAATGCGCAGAGAATCCAGACAAATGCCAAGATGCCTTTGAAAAGAGAGGAGTGCCAGGAGGCATTCCAGCAGAATGCGCAGGATTGGACCCAAAAGACTGCGAGTTAATAATGATGCGGAAATTCGGGCCGCCCGAATGCAAGGAAAGCACAAAAGAGGAATGCGATTTGATAATGAAGGAAAAGTTCGGCACAGAAGGAAGCGGCTTTGGAGGAGGTCATGGCGAGCCGGGCCCAGGTAGTGAAGGCGAATTCAAGGGAGGCTTCAGGAATGAATGCGAAGGCCTTTCAAGGCAGGAATGCGATGAGAAAATGTTTGAGCGATTCTCACCTCCCGAGTGCCAGGACCAATCAAGGGAGGAATGCGGCAAGTCAATGAGGGAAAGGTTTGACCGGGAAAAACAGCAGCAGGATGAAAACCGCAGGGAATGCGAAGGGCTATCTGAAGACGAGTGCCGCCAAAAACCAGGAGAAAGGTTCAAAGAGCCTGGGCAAAGGCCTGATGAGAGGATTATGCTGCCGGAATGCCAGGGATTAAGAGATGAGGAATGCCGAAGCAAATTCTTTCAAGATAAAGGTCGAGGAGAAGGTGAACACAGGGAATTCCCTCCAGGCGATGAAAAATTCAAAGGTGAAAGAAGAGAAGGAGAGCCATGGCAGCCTGGAAACTTCAGGGAACCTCTGGGAGCGCCCATAGTCAGAGGCGCGCCCTCCGGATGCGAAGGCCTCTCTCCAGAAGAATGTGGGGCGCAGGAAAAATTCAGGCAGCCGCCAATGCCACAAGCTGGACAACTGCCAAAAGAAGAGCAGGCAGGCCGCATTGAACCAATGCCACCAGAAGCATTCAGAAGGCCTCCAATGGAAGGATTTGAAGGGCGCCAACCAGAGACCATGCAAGAGAACATTCCCAAAAGGGAAGAAACAAGCCAACAGGACCAGCAGCAGGGCGCTGGAGGCCTGGCAGAGGCCGTGACAGGCCAGATAGTCAAGTCATTCACATGGCTGCAAAATCAAAAAATAATTAAAAAAGACTAAATTCTCCGCATCATGAAACTTCTTTCAATAGGAGCTGAAGCCATGGTGTCTGCCGATGAAAAAGCCCATGAAGTGATCAAGCTAAGGCAGCCAAAAAGATACAGGATAAAAGCGCTTGATGACAAAATAAGGCTGCAACGACTTAGAAGGGAAGCAAAAGTCATGGAAACATTACATGAGCTAAATGTGCAAGTGCCAAGGCTTTTAAGCGTAAGCGAAAAAGAATCAACAATCCGAATGCAGCTCATTGAAGGCGAAAAGGTAAAAAATGTCCTGGACAAAGATAATTATGCTAAAAT
>CAYUOQ010000012.1:0-4541 GCA_964446445.1 uncultured Methanosarcinales archaeon | reverse complement strand
AAAATCTGCCATGAAATCGGGAAGAACATGGGAATAATGCACTCCAGCAACATAATCCATGGAGACCTGACAACATCGAACATGGTGTGGCGCTCCGGGAAACTTTTCCTTGTAGACTTTGGACTGAGCCTATTCTCAAACAAGGATGAGGACAAGGCGGTTGACCTGCACCTGTTCAAGCAGGCGCTGAAAAGCAGCCACAGCCGGATTGCAGGGAAATGCTTCGCTGCAGCGATAAAGGCGTATAAAAAATCCAACAGCGGCTGGAAAGAAGTTGTGAAAAGACTGGAAAAGGTAGAGGGAAGAGGAAGAAACAAGGGGAAGAGCTAATAGCCGCAGCCTATACCCTTTTGATTGTAATTGGGATAACTCCCTTCTCGAACTCGAGCTTGGCAATCTCAACAGGGTTATACCTAAGGCGCTTAAGATCTTCCTCCTCAAGCTTGACCATGAAGGGGGCGCCCATTGAAATCTGGAGGGCGCGAGCGCCAATCATCCTTGCAGTTTCATACCTGTTGAATTTGCTTTCCGAATCCTTTGGTTTATCAGCCATGTAGCACCTGGCATCAAATGCCCTTATTTAAGCTTAACGCTTGCTTAACCCTTAAGTTCGCCACGTATCTGCTCTGCCTTTTCTGAGGCAATATCAATCATCCTTGCAACATCCTCAATGCTCAATGGAAGATTGCCTCCCTTCTGCATTGCACATACCTTCCCATCTGTCATCGCAACCGTAAGCCTTGCATCAATTACCTTCTCCTCGTCAACGGTTGGGTCAACGAAGAAGAATTCAGCAAGCTTGTGAACTGTAATGGACACAGGCGCCCTTAGGATGGGAAGCCTTTTGTCCGAAAGGTGCTTGTAATTTACCGCTGTCCCGTCATACTCAGGAAAACGGGCATCCCTGATGGCAGCCATTGCGGCCATTGCGGCGGCATCGAGCAGATTGCCATCGGAGTTAATTGTGCAAATGTCAACATTAACAGCCCAAACCTTCTCTGCAGGTGAAATGCAAAGCTTCCTGGTATCCAAGGCCTTTGACTCCCTTAGCCCCCTATCGACAACCCTTGCAATCTCAATAGCCTCCTCATTTGGGGGGCCAGCCTCAAAATCAGGGCTGGACAATGGCAAAAGCTCAGCGTTCACCATTAAGTTACCGTCATTAGGAGTATCGGGGTATGGCTTTTCAACCGCCAGCTTGACACCGGCAATCACTTCCGTATTGCCAACCTTGACCCTTGCCGATCCCTCAGCATTCTTTGTAATCCCATACTCTATTGAAACAGCCCTGAAATCCTCAAGGCTTCGGCCGTCATACCTTTTCCCAGTCCTAAGCCACTTGACAATGTTCGATTTCAAAAGATCGTTCATTTCAAACCCCTCACTTCCTGTCGCCGTTATTCTCGGCAACATATTCAAATTTGCTCTTGAGCGCCCTCTTCTGGACCTCGTAAATCTGCAGGCAAGCCTTCCTTCCCATTTCAAGAGCCTTCTTTAAACTCTCCTTGTCAATAAGGCCATCCATCTGGAGAAGTGAAATCTGGCTTGTCCGTGGAATAAAAGCTACAGGTATATCAGCAACATCGCCGCCCTCATAAGACTCCTCAGCGTAGTTAAGGTCAACGGCAATCATGTTGTCAACCTTTCCCACAGAAACAGCTGAAACCATGTCCTTCATTGAAAGGCCCGCATCTGCAAGCGCAATTGAAGCTGCACATATGCCCGCACACCTGGTGCCCGCATCAGTCTGTGGAAGCTCGATGAACACATCAACAACCGCATTTGGAAAATCCTCAAGGTTGAGCACAGGCAGCAGCGCCTTTTCAGTAACCATCGAAATCTCCTTGCTCCTCCTTGAGCCTCCAGGCTTAACCCTGTCACCAGCCCCTGAGAATGGCATCATGTTATACCTGCACCTCAAGATGCCCCTCTGCGGGTCCTGCAAAAACTTTGGAAACAAATCCCTTGGGCCATAAACTGCTGCGTAAGCAACAGTATCCCCAATTTTGAACATGGCAGAGCCATCGGCCCTTTTAATCACTCCTGCCTTTGCAGAAATAGGCCTTGTCTCATCAGGCCTCCTACCGTCGACACGCACATCATAACCCATCAAAATCACCCTTTCAGATTATTTACCTTCTCATCAAGAAATGCCTTAATCCTGTCAGTTAGACCTGATATGTGGCTTTCTGTCTCAATTTTCCTGATGGCAGCAACAGCAATTGACTCCTGACCCGGCTCGCCTTGAATCCAGACAATGCCATTCTGACCCACGATTATCCTGCAGCCCGTTGCATCCTTAATCATGCTAACCATGCTGCCCTGCTTGCCAATTATCCTTGGCACTTTGTTCGGGGCAACGGTAATTATCATGCCCTCGGAAAGCTTCCTCAAGCCCGGCCCCTTCATGGTCAGGTCAACCAGGTTTTGAGATGTAACATTCACGATATTGGTAACAATATAATCCCCAAAGGTAAAATAACGGGTAAGGTCTGAACCCCTCGCGATGAATTCAGAAGTTGCATCCTTCATCGAAAGCATTGCGCTATATGCTGAATTAATGTCAATCCTCCATCCTGAAATCAAAACATCAGTAACCTTTCCGATGATTACATCCCCTTTCTTTGGAAGATACTTCCCAGAAAGCGGAATTAGCTTAACCAGCCTGCCATCAACAGCAAGCAAGCCAAGCTTGGAGGCAACAAGCTTGTCACCATCCCTAAAGACTCCTTCCGTAGGAAGGAAATCCATGCCAACTGCAACCTCTTCTCCTGGAACCACGATGCTCTTGTCTGAAACCAACATTTCTCCCATTTTCAAAATCACCTGCCAACAATCTTGCTCTCAACATCTCCATGTGTGAGCTTATTAATATCTGAATACAAATCCTGCTGAAGGCCAGCAGGGACCTCAACAACAGCCAAAAGGCTGCCATCACCCTGCCACTCGTCCTTGACCAATTGGCCATATCCCTTAAGGAGCGGATATGCCCTCACTGCAAACTTTGACGGAATGTGAAATTCAACTTTCCTAACTTCAAACTTCAACGGAAGAACCTGCATCAACTTCTTCACAACCTCCTGGACCTGCCCCTCAGCAGACTTGTCCTCGTCAATCCTGACCTTTGCCTCCTGAAGGGCCGCCTCGATGCGGTTCTGAGGGTGAGGGAAGCCTGTCTTAGGGTCAATAGCTGTCCGGTGAATGATTTCAACTAGCGCCCTCTTTTTCTCTTCCCGCTTCCTTTCACGATACTCAGAATTAACCTGAACCTTGCCCTTGCTAATAATCTGGCTTGCAACCTCCAGAGTGTCACCTGTCTTAAAAACGTTCTTCATCATATGCTCAGAAGCAAGCAAACCTTTCTTCGCGTCTGCAAAAATCTTATCATAAACCAAAACATCCCTGATATCGGCCTGGCCAGACCTGAATGCAATGGCCTTTTCAGCATCCACAACAACCTCAAAATGCCCACCGCCAGCATCAATGCGGGCAAGGTTGAAATGAACCTTCTCTTTCCCAAGCTTATCCTTGACTGTTTCCATCTTTACTTCTCTTCCTTCTTCTTAGGCGCCGATTTCCTTATCTCTTCCAAGTATCTTTCGATATCAGACCTTTTAAGCTTGGTAAACTTCTTCGTCTCAGTTGTGATGTATGCCCCTGCAACCCGGTCATAGTTAAAGTCCTTCTCAATAACGCGGTAAAGGGACCTTAGGCAAAGCCTGACAGCATCCTCAAAGGTCAAGTCATCCCTGTACTCTTTCTTAAGAATCTCCTCAATCTCTGGTTCGCCCTCGCCAATTGCAGTAGCCTTGTACTGGAAGTAAATGCCAGTAGGGTCTGTCTCAAAAAGCTTGGGGCCCGTCTCATCAATTCCACCAATTAACAATGAAACGCCAAAAGGCCTCAAGCCACCTGACTGAGTGCAGAACTGCTTAAGGTTTGAAACGTCCTTCACAATAGTAAGGATGTCCACGGGCGAGTCATAAGTAACCCTATGCTGCTGCGCCCTGAGTTGAGCGCGCTCAACAAGAACCCTGGCATCAGATAAAATGCCAGAAGCAGTTGCGCCAATGTGATCGTCAATCTGGAAAATCTTCTCCACAGCCTCGGCAATAACCAGGCTGTCAACAATCCTCTTGTCCGCAATCAATAGAACACCATCATTGAATACAATGCCGATTGCAGTGCTTCCCTGCCTTACGGTCTTCTTTGCATATTCAACCTGCAAAAGCCTGCCGTCAGGACTAAACATTGTAATTGCACGATCATAACCCATAATTTGATGAGGCATAGGTTGCTGCATACTCAAATCACCTCTCCACTCCAAAATATCTTTGCTGCTGTCGCAGCTACAATACCGTTGTTAATGCTTACTTTGTCAATCATTTTTCCGCTGGCCCAAGTCCAGTAAACGAAGAATCTAGTTCAGGTTCTTCCTACTCACAATGGCAAAGAACAATAAAGCACTATTTAAAGGTTTCTCCTTCTAGACTTTTGCGTTTTTTACAAAAACCTGTTTATTCAGAATATCCTTAAGGTCA
>CAYUOQ010000011.1:9342-14674 GCA_964446445.1 uncultured Methanosarcinales archaeon | reverse complement strand
GATAAAAAGAATGCTAGTCTCGCCAATTGCTAATGAAAGATTTATTGAACGCTGCCTATATGAACAAGTCCCATCCCGCATTACCTTGAATTTCATATCTTTTGACGACTTTGTTAGAGCCTGCCATAACGACTTACAAAGCCATGGTCTACTCTTTGATAGAGTTGCAGCTATTAAACAAATAGCGCCTGAACAGGTCTTTGACTTTACAATAGAAAAAAATCATAATTTCATTGCAAACAGCTTTTTAGTCTCAAACTGCGGCGTCAGGCTCATAAGGACGGACTGGAAGACTGAAGACATAAAGCCAAAGATAAAGCAACTACTGGATACACTTTTTGCCGAGGTTCCATCAGGCGTAGGAAGAGGGGGATTAACAAGGCTCTCTGATTCCGAGATGAAGGAGATACTTGCCAAGGGAAGCAAATGGAGCCTTGAACAAGGCTACGGAACAAAGGATGACCTGGCAACAACAGAAGACTACGGGTACATGAAGGAAGCAGATCCGGAAGCAGTATCGCACACAGCCATTGCAAGAGGAAAACCACAGCTAGGAACGCTTGGAGCTGGCAACCACTTTCTTGAAATCCAGGCAGTTGACGCAATCTACGACGAGGAAACAGCAGCAAAATTTGGCATAACAGGCAAGGGCCAGGTCACTGTAATGGTTCACTGCGGCAGCCGGGGGCTGGGCCACCAGATTGCCTCAGACTACATTCGGGAAATGGAAAAGGCATACGGCTTCAAAGACCTGCCAGATCGCGAATTGATAAATGCACCATTCCAGTCAGAACTTGGACAAAAATACTTCAAGGCAATGTGCGCAGGGATGAATTACGCATTTGCAAACAGGCAAATGATAGTCCACTGGATAAGGGACAGCTTCAAGAAGGTAATGGGCTCTGACGAAGGCATGAGGCAGGTTTATGATGTTTGCCACAACATAGGAAAGATTGAAAATCATAAAGTCGATGGCCAGGTGAAGAAGTTGTGCGTCCATAGGAAAGGAGCGACAAGGAGCTTTGGGCCCGCAAGGGAGGAAGTGAACGAGATTTACCGTGCAACAGGCCAGCCAGTGTTCATACCCGGAACCATGGGAACGGCAAGCTATGTCCTTATGGGAACAAACGAGTCAGAGGAAAGAAGCTGGGGATCGACAGCGCACGGCGCAGGCAGGGAAATGTCGAGGGCTGAGGCAATAGGCAGGTTCAGGGGGGAAGCTGTTGCCAAGGAGCTTGAAGAACGCGGAATACTTGTGAAGGCTGCAAGCTGGAAGGGTATTGCAGAGGAGCACGTTCCCGCATACAAGGACGTTGACGAGGTTTGCAGGGTTTCAAACGAGGCAAAACTGGGAAGGATAGTTGCAAGGCTGGTTCCACTGGGCGTTGTAAAAGGCTAATCAAAACATATAGCTAATTTTATAAATTGGTTAAAAATCCCCCCAATCATGGGGGGCATTCTTGACAGAATCTTGGAAGATACTGTGTTAGCGAGTGCACTGGGAACTTTTCCAACAGGGGCTCCTCACGGTATATACCCTCTTGATGATGTCATCATGGACCCTGCACTAGCCAAGGCAATTGATTCTATTCCAGTTGGCCGAATCAGGCCATTTGAGGACAGGACACGTCCAACAGGCCCTGGGAGGCAATTAATGTCTGTAACAAAGCCAACAACTTTGGATTCAGACACATTTTTAGATGATTTGGCTAGCGTCGCGTTAGACAGATATTCCAATCTTATAAAATTAGAGGACATAAACGCAAGCATGAGTGCGGGCGTTAATTCAATGGGGCTAGTGAAGATAGTCTATTCGTTGTCTAAAGACGGCAGCTTTTGCGTTAATGCATATATTGTTGGAAGTGTCGGCAGCAAGGATTTCGGTCCAAATACCAGCACGGGTTCAATGGTCCCTCTCCGGAGCGTGAGAGCCTTTTCAACAGTGTATGAGGAACTTTTAAACGGAGCCAAAGTCAAATATCTGAAAAGCACTGCTGAAGACGCAAGGTACGTTACTTACTCTGTAGGAGGCCAATTAGACCTTTTTGTATACGTAAAAAGAGCAACCGAAAGGCTCTGTAAGCATATGAAACGGCTCTAAATCTCAATAATCTTGCCAATCTTGCTGACGTTGAAAACCTTCGTGTTGCCAATGGTCTCTTCAAGGCCGGAAGCCTCGTGAACATGGCTGCAAAGGAGAAGATCAGGTTTTAGAACGTCTATTGCCTTTTTCACCCCATGGCTGCCTTTTACAAATTCCGAGAACTGCTCCATAAACGAGTCTTTCGGATGGACATGAGTTACCATTATTCTTTTACCCGCATCCTTAATGCCTTTATGAGCCTTGTAAAGGGTATAGAAAATTTCATCCTCGGAAAGCTGGAAAAGGCCAATATTTGCGCCGCCACAGCCAAAAAGTCCAACGGTCTGCTCTCCGGACTCATGCTTCAAACTGTAGCCGTGAAGGTTGACTGCCCCGTATTTTTGGGCAAGGAATTCTGTTGTTGCAATCGTTTCGTGATTTCCTGGAACAAGGGCAACCTTTTTCCCCTTTTTTACAAAAGGGCCTAAAATGTTGTCAGTGCTTTGTTCACCAAGTGTAAGGTCTCCGCATAAAACAACCAGATCAACATTCTCCTTTTTGGCCTGCTCAGCCAGAGATTCAATAAGCGTGCTGTCGTTATGGATGCAGCCTGCAGCGAGTATCTTCATAAAGTGAATGAACTATTCGGGAGTATAAAAAGGCATCGGTGTTGTGAATAAATAACAACTGAACAGTAGTGAACATAGAAAGATTTAAAAGCTCACCCCCAACACAGCCCAAGTAATGACCTGCTACAATCTGCTCCAAACCATCCATTCGTCTAAAAAATGCCAATTGGCCTTAACGGCAACGTCCATCGCAGGTTTGGTTATAAATATTGCCGCAGCGACATTTTTCACATACGCAAGCTACAGATCCATTAAAGATTCTCCTCCACCGCCACAAAATGGCCTGGAGGCAAAGCTTGACTTGCCTGACTGCGCAGGCCCTGAAAGATACGGTTACGTTACTGTAGGCATTGGCGAGGATATGAGGAAAGATCCTGACTATAAGGTGAAGGTTGAAATTGAAACTCCTGCAGGCATAGCCGAAATTGAAGAGACCTCTACAGATGGCATTAGACTTTGGGAAAAGTATACGCTTAAGGCTAAAATCGGCATGCAAGAACCAGGTGAATACGCTTTAAGGGTAGAAGTTGAATCTACATCAGGAACTTACCATTTTGAAAAGAATGCAACCCTCGAGGCTTGCACACCTTCCCCTACCGCTCCACAACCTCAACATACTTCCCAAACAGCTTGACAATGGTTTATTTTTCCTTTTCGCATTTAGTAAATTATGAACTTGCTTCGCACTTCATTTAAGTATAGATTGAGTCCTGTTAGACTGGCCAGTCTGACCGGCGGTCGTTTGTTTAGTTACTTCTTGGTGATAAAACAAAAATTTTTTAAAGGCTCTCTTTTGCCCGGTACAGATGAAAACACTTACAAAACTTGCAATGCTGGGCGGATCAGCCTTGGTTTATGCTGCATGCGGCAGAGCCCAGATTTCACCAACTCCGCAAATAACCCAAACCCTGAGTTCAGCTCCTCCTCTCGAGGTTATAATCGACGATGGGAGATTAGCTTGCAGGGGTGGCGAGAATACTTTAAGCGTTTCTGTTGACTTTTTGGGGGCGGGGAATGAAAAATATTTAGTTGCCTATAGTGCTAGAAACCGCCCATCAACCATTTTATCCATGGGACTTGACCCTTCTGGAAGGTATCATGAAGAGCTTGTCCTGGTGATAGACCAGCCAGGAAATTATGTTTTGGGTGTCTATGTTGGACCTGAAGGTAATATTAATTCATTGGCTTTAAGTATCCAACGAGAGTTTAAGGTTGGTGGTCTTCCCTGCATTCCCGGAATTTAATGCTACTTTATAGTGACAAAAAAGGAAAGTTTTAAATATTGGGATGGTAAAACAAGCTAAAAATGACACTTTACCAACCAGTCCATGGTGCTCCGGATGATGCAGATGTGCCCGAGTTTATCAAGGCAGGACACCAGTTACGAACTATCTATCTGCCGACACTGATTGCCGATTTGGAGAGAGAGCTGGGAGGCGTGCCAGAGGTCAGTTGTGTTCGAGGATTAGATGATGTTTTGGTAACTGAAGCACAGCTTAACTCACTCAGAGACGCTGGTTGTCAAATAAGATATAAATCAGGCCAACTAACATCAGCTCCAGATCCAGACCTGGCTGGCATGGTTGTGGCAAAATACCTCTTAGACGTTAGACATGATGTTCCTGAAGGATACGTTCAAGAAGCCGCGGAAGCTGTCACGAAAGCTGTTGCAGAGAAACTTCCAAAGTATGCAGCATCGCTGAAAGAGGCTGGCCTTGCCCTTGGTGCCAAGCGATAAAAATGTTAATTCCGCTCCTTAATAAGCACATCTTTTCCAGAAAGATCGACTATTGTTGAAGGCCTAGCTTCTTTTTTCCCTTCGTAGACAACAAAGTCAACTTTCTCTTTAATCCTTTCATTCAAGTTATCGATAGAAGTCATGTAAGGCTCTCCTGTAAGATTCGCACTGGTGCTTACAACAGGAACACAAAGCTCCGCAACAATATCATTGAACCAGTGATCAGACATGCGAATGCCAAGATTTCCTGCGCCAAGAAACACCGAGGCAGAGACTGCCGATTTTTTTTTGAGACGCAGGATAATCGTATATGGCCCTGGCAGCTTGTCCAACCAGCCTTTACGATCGCCAGGAACTTCGCAATTATCCATAATCCAGCTTTTCGAAGGTACAATGACAGAGAAAGGCTTGGAATCCCTTTGCTTCGCTTCACGGATGCGCCGGACAGCCTTTTCATTTGTCGCATCACATCCTATCCCATAAATGGTGTCTGTAGGGTAGACGAAAACAGCCCCATCCTTGATCAACTTCATGAACCTTTCCTTCTGGGAAAGGAAATCCTCCTTTGAAACAATGTCCATATGTAATAAAACAAAACTTTAATTTAAAAATTTGTTGCGGGCAGAAAAAGTGTGCCCTTACCCGCATCGTTAAGCATATAGAATTCTAGAGGTGGATTGTGAATGCGGAAAAGCCTGCCATGACTCCAGCCAAGGCTTTGAAAGCCTGAGCTCAGACCTCTTGTTGCCTTCCCTTAACTCCTTAAGGCTTCGGATGCTCAACTCCTTCACGTGCCTGAAAAACAGGTCACTAACCATCTTGACGTTGAGTTCAGTTGGCAAAGACATTTTTATCACCTCACAACCTTTTGGGAAAAGGTTG
>CAYUOQ010000011.1:0-9332 GCA_964446445.1 uncultured Methanosarcinales archaeon | reverse complement strand
GCTAATGCCACACCCTTTAAATACCCTAGCCGGGCATGTCCAGTGTCCAGTGCCATGACCCCTTTAGAAAATGTGGCCGGAGGAAATAGTGACTTTCTGATATAGTGACAGAAACCATAAACGTTATACGAATAAAAAGGCATAACTTTATATATACGCTTAGTTTTTTGATAGATTATACAGAATAACTCACAGTAGTAAAGTGGGGGTCGTGTAGAGAAGTATAAGCTATAGAAATATAGCAACAGTAGGTGTTTAGAGAATGGCATTTGGCGGACCACGTGAAATGCACACCATAACTTGCTCCGAGTGTGGAGCACAGTCAGAGGTGCCTTTCAAGCCGGCTGAGGGTAGGCCTGTATATTGCAGGGATTGCTACGCAAAGCACAGAACAGCAAGACCAAGGTAAAACTTGTCTATAATGTTCCTAGTTTTTTATTTTTTTCTTTTTATTTTTTCTATTATTTGCCTAACTTAAAATCGTAGACCTTAAGTCCGGGCCCCCTGACATTTACCTCAACAGTCCTTACGCTATTGTTTGATTCGGAAATCAGACTGTAACTTCTCTTTTCCCCAATGTTGGCAAAGGAGCCTGCCACATCATTCCCGCTGATATTCCCTTCAAGAAATTCGCCATTGAGTATTACCTGAAGCAAAGAAGGCTTATCCGAGCCAGCTGTAACGTCTAATTTTTTTGCCCCATACCTGAAAACAATCCTCCCTTCGTTGGAAGCAAGTTCAAGGGAGTCAGGATTGCTAAGCCAGTACCCGCCAAGGTAAGCAATGTTGGGCTTAAGCTGGCTGTAATTTCCCGGAGGCTCGTAAAATGCAACCCTTCCAGGACTGAAGCCTTCACCATTTCCAAGGTTTGCTTCTGCAAGCTCATAGCCAAGGTAAATAGTGCTAAGTTCCTCATGCGTTTCAGAACCTTCAGCCTCAATGCCAAGATTGCCAGTGAAAATGATCAGTGGGAGAACGATACCAGATAACAGTAGGCATGCAAGCCACTTATTCATATTTGAAAATTTGGATTGCAGGTATAAATAACTTGCCTAAAAATGCGTAAACATTTAAAATTCGGTTTTCTTGAGCCATATTTTAATGGCCCAACTTGATGATTGCCGCAATTCAGGCCAGCTATTGCTCATAGAACAGATGATAGCTGCATATGTTCACATTTTTCGTGAATGGTATACGCTACGTGACCTTGATATATAGCGATACCGCAATATTTAAAATCCTGAAATGAAGCACAAGCTTATGGCAGCCAAAAGGATACACGCAATCGTCAAGGGAAAGGTGCAGGGCGTTTTCTACAGGGAATTCACAAGGAGAGAGGCTGAGACGCTTGAAGTAACAGGTTTTGTGCGCAATTTGAAAGACGGAAGTGTTGAAATAGTTGCGGAAGGCGAGGATAATAAGCTAAAGGAGTTTGAAAGAAGGTTCAAGAAAGGGCCGCTAATGGCATTCATAAAGGATGTTGAGATTAAGGAAGAGCCAGCAACAGCCGAATTTGACGGTTTCGACATAAGATACTCCTGAGCCTAGAACTCAGTAAGCTTCTTCTCCTGCCCAAACTTAACTATAGTCGTGCTGCCTTCGCTACCGCCAACAATCTTCTCAGTAACCAAAAACCTGTCCTCTTCAAGCTTGGCAATCCGCCTTTGGAAGGTCTTATAGACATTGCTGCCCCCTGCCTCAACATACGCATTGAAAATCTCGCCAATCTTCTTGCCGCTGTTTTTCTTGATGACGTTAAGGACAAACCTTGATTCCTCCTCCAGGTCGTCAGCCCTCTTAACGCTGAACTCCTCAAGCTTTTTCAAAGCTGTAATCACATCGGAGCTTATTACCTTCGGAGAATTTCTTTCCTCCGCAACATTGGCAGCCTCTTTCATAAGGTAAAGGCCTGAGCGAATGTCCTGGATTGCAAAAGACTTTTGCACAACAGACTCAAAGGCTTCAGCATCAAAAGTTCCGGTTGCAAAGACAAAATCCTTCCTCTCATGGAGCACGCCACGGGTCTCACTTAAGTTGTAGGGCTTGAACTCAAGCAGCTCTGAAGTAAGCCTTGACTTAATCCTGCCATCAAGCTCGGCAACCCACTCCTTGTGGTTTGTAATGAGGATAATGGACTTATTAAAGACATCCTCAACAAGGCTGTAAAGGAAGTCAACATCATCGAGCTTATCAACCTCGTCAAGGACAAAAACAGCAGCCTTTTTGTTGACCTCCTTCTTAACAATCTCAAAAAGCTCTTCTGTCCTCTTGTTTTGCGTGAACTTGTAGCCAATCACATTGCACATTTCCAGAAGCATCTTGAATGTGGTGTCATTCTTCCAGCAGTTTATGTAGAATGATATGATCTCCTCTGTTTCCTGCTCAAGCTCCTGCAACAGGTTTTTTACCGCAACTGTCTTCCCAACCCCGGAAGGCCCGAATACGAACACATTCCTGCCGCTGCGCTTCTGGAATAAAGGCCGTATTGCAGAGGCAATTTGGCGCATCTCACCTTCCCGAAACTTCACTACCTTGGGCTGGTAGTCGTAGTCAAGCCCAATCGGATTCCTGAAAAGGCTGCTGCTTGATGTGGAAACATCCTTGAACAAAGCCATATGTGAACAAGCCATTCTGGCATTTTATATAATTTATGATACGCCAGCCCAAAGACTTATTAATATAAAACCCGTAAACGATAAGCCTAATGAGACCGATATGGAGCGCGGCAATATCATTCGGCCTGGTAACCATACCTGTAAAGCTTTACTCGGCTGTAAGCCAAAGGTCTGTTTCGTTCAACCTTCTCCACAAAAAGGACAACTCGCCAATAAAATACAAGAGGTGGTGTCAAAAGGAAAACAAGGAGGTGCCATGGAGCGAGATAATAAAAGGCATAGAGGTAGCAAAAGGAAGGTATTATACCACGACAAAGGAAGAGCTGGAAAAGCTAAAGCCGGAAAAATCAGATTATATTGAGATCGTGGAATTTATAGACAAAAACAGCGTAGACCCAATATACTTCAACAGCCATTATTACCTTGCGCCTGAAAAGGAGAAGGAAAAAGCCTACTTCTTGTTCAAGGATGTCCTCCAGCTTACCGGAAAGCTTGCAGTGGGAAGGTTTGTGATGAGGGAAAAAGAATACACCTGCGTTATAGGCGCATACAAGTCAGGAATGCTGCTCACTACACTTAACTATGCGTATGAAATAAGGGACATAACAGAGATATCCGAATTAAAGAGTATGCCAAAGCTCTCACAGGAAGAGATAGACCTTGCAAAGCAGCTGATGGGCCGGCTCTACAAGGAAGAATTTGACGTATCCAAATTTGAGGATACCTTCCTTGAGCAGCTCAAGGAAGCAATAAAAGCGCAGGCAGAAGGAATCCAGGCAAGCCGGAAGGGGAAAAAGGTGCAGAGAAAAGACCTCATGGAGGCTTTAAGGGCGAGCCTAAGGAAGTAAGATGTTCAGGCCAATGCTTGCCATAACTGGAAGTGAAAAAGACTTAAAGGGCAAAGGATACATTTTCGAGCCAAAGCTGGACGGGTACAGGGCATTATGCTATGTAAATTCTTCAATCAGGCTTGAAAGCAGGAAGGGCAACGACGTAACAAAAAATTATCCAGAACTTGAGTTCAGGAAAAGAATAAAGGCAAAAAACTGCATTCTCGACGGTGAAATCGTAGTTTACGGTGAAAACGGGCTTCCAAGCTTCGATTTGATGCAGAAAAGGGAGCTTGGTGAAAGGCGCACGCCAGCAACATATGTTGCATTTGACATATTGAGGAAAAATGGAAAAGAACTCACAAACCTTCCTCTCATCAAAAGGAAAAGGATTCTGGCACAAACAGTAAACTCAAATGGCAGCATACAGGTTTCATTCTACACAGCTAAGGGTGAATGGCTGTGGAGAAAGATACTCAAACTGAAAATTGAGGGAGTTATTGCAAAAGCAAAAACAAGCAGGTATTCACAGGAGCGGTCAAGCGACTGGATAAAAATAAAGCCATTAAAGACAATTGATTGCATAATAATCGGATATTCAACAAAAAAAAGGGAAGTATCATCGCTTGCCCTGGGCGCATACCACAACGGGAAGATAACTTATCTAGGAAAGGCAGGTTCAGGCTTTGGGGAAAAATTTTTGCAGGAAATACCTAAAATGCTTGAAAAAAAAGATAAGCCGCCAAAAAACCTTGAAATAAGGGATAAGGATTTCAGGACTGCAAAAATAAGCTGGGTAAAGCCAAAACTAGCCTGTGAAGTGGCGTACAATGAATTCACAAAATACGGGATACTACGGCAGTCAAGGTTTCTCAGATTGAGGCCTGACAAGCCAGTCAGCGAATGCGCCATCTGATTTTATATAAATTTTTAAGAATACCTTTATAAGTTTAGAGCACTTAATGAATTCTGGATTTTTATATAAATCGGTGATTTTTCAACATGCCTCCAAGAGGAGTAAGAAGTTCAAAAAGAAAACGCCAATACGAGAACATTAAACGCTCTGCGCTGGAGAGTGGCAGGCCTGAAAAAGTCGCTAAAAGGATAGCGGCTGCCACAACGAACAAAACAAGAAGGCAGAAAGGTGAAACGAACAAAAATCGCCGGAAGCGCTAAGAGCGCTGGAGGGAAGAGAAAAATGCTTGACTATGCACTGCTTTTCTTGATAGTAGCGATAATTGCAGCATTCTTGGGGTTTGGAGGCGTTGCAGGAGTGGCAGCAACAATTGCAAAGATTCTCTTCGCAGTGTTTCTTGTGCTCTTCATCCTCTCCTTGCTTAGAAGAGACATTTTTGCTTGGTAGCTTAAGAGGCTAGCTAAATGCAAATCTTGTCCGCCGCCAGTTACAGCCTTGCAACAAGCCCAAGGTTTGTAATTGAACTCGCTGCAACAGTGCTCATCCTGGCAATGATGGCATACTTTGCCTGGGAGCGGGGATGGAGCCATCCGATTGCCAACAGCATCTTAGGAGGAATATTTTTCGGGCTCTCTGTGGGAGCTGTGATAAGGGCCATGACACTCATTTCAGGGATGGATGAAGGACTTTCCTTACCCCGGCAAGCCGCAATGTTTGCGGGGTATGGGCTTTTCGTAGGATTAATTATGGTTTTGCTTGCCAAACAGAAATCTTCAATCGTGAAAATCAGCCCCTGATCGCCTCGAGGAATTCAGCAAGCATGGCCTTGCCTTCAGTTGTTACACTCCACCAGATTGCAACTGAGAAGTCATTGGCGATCATTTCATTGTATGCTGCGATTCCAGTCTTAACATCAACGCCATTGGTATTAACCCCCTCAGGGGAGATTGTTATCTGCAGGAAAAGAGGCTTTTCGCTAGACTTGAGCTTTTCAAGCGTTTCATCCAGAACACCGCTCTTCACAGAGCCTTGAGTTTGGATGAGAAGAGCATCAAGCTTTCCTGCAACCTGGCCATAATCCCATCCGTAGTTTGCAAGGCTAGCTTGGCGCAAAGGCCTGCCTGTGGGAAAAAGGATGCTTCTTGAGCCTGAAGCATGGGCAATGTCGTTTATCTTTGCTGCGTAATCGAGAGTTTCCTGGAAGTCCCATGTGAATGCCTCTGGAGATTCCGGCTCATATCCTGAGCCCATGACTTCAAATTTACCCGGCATGCTTTTGGCAATTTCCTGAAGATTTCCCGCATTGCCTGTTGAAAGTGCAACCACAAAATCCTTCCCAGACTTGCTCAAGTCATTATGGCATCGCTCAAGAAAATCAAAGTTGATGCTATTATTGAAAGTTCCTGTTGTCAGAATGATCCAATCCCCATCTCGCAAGAATCCAAGATTTTTTAGGATAGCCGTGCACTGGCCATTGTTGAAGATACTGATTGCAATTGGCAGTGAACTCTTGGGTTCAGGCTCATCGAGGGAAGCTTTTTTGTCAACAGGTTCAGACAAATCTTGGACTTCAGGAATTGGCTCTGGACTTACCTTTCTAACAGATTTCCTTACAGACTCGCTAGGAAAGTCAGCTGCTTTTTCGAATGAGTTGTTCTTTTCAACCGGGACACTGGAATTTGAGCTTGGGCTACTTGCCTTAAAAACATCAAAACCCTGATTTGGGAGGTGAAGGTTACCTGGTGGTTGCTGCAAAACAGGCGATGAAGGGAGGAAGTATGGTATAAAGATTATGACAGGAACCACCAACAAGAGGGCCAAGAGTAAACCAAGCTGTCGATTTTGGCTCATTCACCTGTGAAAGGCTAATTGAATCTTAATAGTTTCGGCGCCAGAGCACCAGAAAGCTGCATGCCAAAGCTTAAGAAACTGTAATTGGTATTATGTATTCTCCTGCAGCGCTTAAGCAGCTAGAAACGCTTGAGAAGCCAATAAAAGAGCGAATTATAACCGCATTGGAGCGTTTGAGAATCAGGCCAGAATCCTGTGATATCCGGAAGCTAGTTGGCATGCAGAGTTATCGAATGCGTGTTGGAGAGTATAGGGTCATTTTTGAAATGAGAGAAAAAGAGCTAGTCGTTCTTGTTTTGAAAACAGGCAACAGAAAGAACATTTATGGCTGAGTTTTCCCAATAGTCTTTTTGCCAACGTAAGGTACTAGAACATCCGGCACAGTTATCGTTCCGTTCTTGTTCTGGTAGTTTTCAGCTATTGCCGCCAGCATCCTGCTCGTGGCAGTTGCCGTGCAGTTTCAGGTGTGCACAAATTCCTTCTCCCCACTGCTGTTCAAGTACCTGATGTTCAGTGAGGTGGACTGGTATGATGTGCAATTGCTGCAGCTGACAACTTCCCTATAAGCGTTCTGCCTCGGGAACCATGCCTCGATATCATATTTCTTTGCAGCTACAGTGCCTATGTCCCCAGTGCAAATATTTACAATCCTGTAAGGAATTTTAAGCTTTTGCATAACTTCCTCAGCATTCTTCAAAAGCTCCTCATGGATTCTCCAGGAATCCTCAGGCTTGCAAAAAACGAACTGCTCCACCTTGTTGAACTGGTGCACCCTGAACAAGCCCCTGGTGTCAACGCCATGGCTTCCAATCTCGCGCCTGAAGCAGCTACTAACCCCACAAAGCTTCAAAGGCAGTGATTTTTCATCCAACGTCTCATCCATCATCATGCCTGCAATTGGGTGTTCAGATGTCGCTATTAGATAGCTTTCACTGCCTGCCTTCTCTTCATCAACCTTGTACATCACATTCTCAAAATCAGCAAGTGAAGTAACGCCCTCGTATGGCTTGCGTTGCATCATTAAAGGAGGTTGGACCAGTGTGAAGCCTTTCCCTCCAAGCAGGCCAGTTACAAAGCTTATCAAGCCAAGCTCAAGCTTGACAAAATCCCCCTTAAGGAAGTAGAAACCTGCCCCTGAAATCTTCGTTGCGCGCCCAAAATCAGCCAGCCCTGCTTCTTCGAGGAATTCACCGTGGCTTTTCAGCTCAAACGATGGCTTCTTTATTGTTCCCCACTTCCGTATTTCCTTGTTTTCAGAATCGTCCTTTCCAACAGGGACAGAATCGTGCAAGATGTTTGGAAGCCTCTGGAGAATGAAGTCAATCCTTTCCTGAAGCTTCTGAAGCCTTTCCTCGAAAGTTGCTATCTTTGAAGGAAGCTCCTTGACCTCCTTGAGCTTTGCAGATGCGTCCTTGCCCTGTTTCTTCAGCTGGTTGATATCCTGGCTGAGCTCATTGCGCCTATGGCGAAGGCTATCCAGCTTTTCCTTCAAGGCCTTCCACACATTGTGCTTCTCAACAACCTCGTCAACCCAGGGCAGCTTATCATTGTCCTGCCTTTTCTGCAAGTCCTTTTTGACAGATGAAGGGTTTGCAACAACGAACTTAATGTCAAGCATGGAGTAGAGTGGCGGATAACCTGATTATAAATTTTTTGCAGAAGCCAAAAATATAAAAACAAAAGGACTCGCGGCCATTTAAGGGCTGAAAAAAGTTGGCAACACAGACAGTCAGGGATCTTGCGGCTATAGTTGGCAGTCTCTCGTATCCTGATCTGGAACTTGCAAGGAAGATTTTCGCCATCTCACAAGGCGAAACTATAGAAGTAATAAACAGGATTACACGGGAAGGAGCACAATTCAGATTGGGAGATAAACCGCATTTCCAGCAACTGAATGAAAGCGGCCTGGATTCAGGTGTGTGCAGTTTTTGCGAGCCAACATTGCAGATGCGAAAAAGCCCAGGCTTTGTGCAAGGAAAACACTCTTTTGCTGTATCAATGCCCAATGACCAAAACGCGTACAGAGGCAGTGTCTTTTCCGAGTTGCACACCCCCTGGTTTTTTACAGAAAAAAGAATAGCAGACTCGCTTGAAGTTGCAATAAAATGGCTTTCCGACCGTAATTCTGCAGACCAGACCGCGGCATGCCCACTAATCTTATGGGAATCACCGCCACGTGAATTTGGTCATGCGCATATGAAACTTGCTCTCAGGAAAGGAGGCCATTATCCCCTGCTTGAACACCTTAAGGCAAGCGGGTATTTTTATTCAGATAATGGCAGGCTCGGCAACCTATTTGAAGATATCTCGCATACTCATTCAATAATGGGCCTGGCAATAGCGCAGGACGGCAATATGATACATCCTGAACTCACGCCAAGAGGAGAGAAAGGAGTTCTTATAATGCGGAAAGGAGGAAATTGGGAAGGATTTGCCCAGATGGCCGGAGCAATCTATGAAGCACTCTTCGCATATAAGTGGAGTGGGGCTGATAAGTTCACAGCCTTATTCTGCCTTCCTTCAATTCGAGGAGATTACGGATGGCCAAGAGTGCCTTTGACTGTCA
The DNA here is from genome assembly GCA_964446445.1 of uncultured Methanosarcinales archaeon. Lineage (GTDB taxonomy): Archaea > Nanobdellota > Nanobdellia > Woesearchaeales > UBA10216 > UBA10216. The sequence goes on along the minus strand of CAYUOQ010000011.1, from coordinate 554 downwards.
GGCTTTGGGCAGGAACAGGCCAAACCCAGCTTGAACAGGCCGCTTACAGGGCTGTCAGCACAACAGACCCTTACGACATGATTGACTTAATTTCTAGGCTAAGAAAAGCAGAGCTTTATTCAAGAAGCAAAACAGGAGTTTAGCTGCCAGAACCAGTAACCTTCACCCGGTTTCCTGAAGTAACTGCATCCGTTATAAGCTTGCCTATCTTGTTCTTCCTTGAAATCTTGAAAATGCCATCCTTGCCAACGTTTGCAGTCATCAAATAATCGTCATCGATGTAAAGATTAACATTCTTGTTTGAAAAAGCCGGATTAATAGTGAAAATGACATGCTTCTTTCCAACTTGCGCATCATAGGAAATGCTTTCCTTATCCCCCTCAGATTCAGCCCTCTTGCTTAGGGCCTTGACATCAATGCCCACCCCAAGCTTTTCCTCAATGGATGAGATATTGCTCCCTGCCTTTCCTATTAGCTTGGCAATTTCATTTTCAGGCACGTAAACAATGCACTTGTTGTCAGAAACCATTTCGACCTCTACATCTCCAACGTAT
>CAYUOQ010000010.1:11279-15131 GCA_964446445.1 uncultured Methanosarcinales archaeon | reverse complement strand
GATGGGTGAATGTCATTTTTGCAACGTCATGGCAGGAAAGGCCATTCTGTACTATTACTGTGAGCGCTGAAATGATTTCTGCAGCGTGCTTGTTTATTACCACTGCCCCGATTATTTTCTTTTTTTCGTCAACGGCAATCTTCAGGAAGCCTTGGGTGCTTTCGTCGCAGTGCGCCTTTCCTATGGCAGTAAAGCTCATTTTAACGGTTTCGAGGTTTTCCATGAGGCCGATGCCTGCCAGGTTTGGCCTTGAAAACACGCAATAAGGTATTCGGGAGTAATCTCTTTTTTCTTTTTTTCCGCTTAGGTTTGTTGCCAGGACTTCAGCATCATACGCTGCCTTGTGCGCAAGCATTGGCCCTGATGTGCAGTCTCCTATTGCAAATATGTCTGGTTGGGATGTCTGGAAGAAGTCGTTTGTCTTGAAGTGGCCATTCTCCAGTTCCAGTGGAACGTTTGTTTCAATTGTTCTTGCCCTCCTTCCAAGGCAGAGGAGGATATTGTCATAAGGTATTCCCTCCCCGCCGGTTATGAAAGCTTTCCTGCCCTCAATCTTCTCCACGCTTGTGCCGGTTAAAATTCTGACTCCGCCTGCGGCCATTTCCTTTGCGAGGATGTCGGAGGCTTCCGTGTCAATTGCAGGGAGGATGTTTTTTTCCTTTTCTATTATTGTGACTTGCGTCCCTAGGCTGGTTAGGATGTGTGCGAACTCAACGCCTATGTAGCCTCCTCCTATGATTGTTAGTTTCCTTGGTATTGTCTCCAGCCTGATTATCTCATCTGATGTGACTGCGCCTGGTGCATTTCTGAATTTTTCTGGAACAATTGGCTCTGAGCCTGTTGCAAGGATAAGTTTGTCAAATTCGATTGTTTTTCCTGATTTTTTCAATAAGATGCTGTTTTTGCCTGTTATTTTTGCCTCATCGCTGATGTAACTTATTTTCTTGTTGTCAATGAGAAACTTGATGCCTTCCACCAGTTGTCTTATCGTTTTGTCGCTTATTTCCTGTATCCTTGCCAGTGGCTCTTTCTTGAATGAGTAGTGCAGGAAAAGCTTTGATGGTATGCATCCCCGGTTCAGGCAGGTGCCGCCCAGTGTTTCATTTTCAATGAGCGTGACTTTGTTGCCTTTGGCAAGCTTTAGCGCAGCATTGTACCCGCCAAAGCCGCCGCCAACTATTGCTATCCTCATGTTATTCGCTCTCTGCTGCGCCTTTTTTTAATGTTTTCTAGTGCCAAATCAAAAAGTTTATAATTGTCCAGCCAAGCCGCCTCTTCATGGACAAACCCAAAAAGTTCATCCAGCTTGTGCCTTTTTACCCTACTCCTTATGAGCTTCATCTGAAGGAAGATTATTTCCTGATGCCTGCAGACATTATGCGGGAGAAGGGCTATGAGGTTGAGTTCGTTACCCTCCGCAATACAGCTCCAACGCCGGAGTATAAGACTGGCAAGGGCAACATGGCCCCTGCGTTTGAAATCCACAAGGGCTATCCAATCAAGCGCTTTGGCAACATGCTATCCCTCTTTTGGTATATCAGGCAGCAAAAAAACGCAATTGTCCACGTCCATTTGAGGCCTTACCCTCCTTCCCAGTTCGCCCCATTCTTTGTTCCCCAAAAAAAGGCGTTGAGGACATTCACTTACCTTCTTGGGTCCAACAAGTCAATTGAAGTTCTCACCAAGCTTTCAGTGAGGAAGTATGGCATTGTTTTTTGCGTTACCCCTTACGAGGTTGGCATTTACAGGGGTGCTGGCGTTAAGGAGGAAAGGATCAGGCTGGTGCCGCTTTCTATAGACTACGAGTTCTTCTCCTCAAAGGCTTCTGATGTGAAGCAGGTTGCTGAAAGGTTTTGAAAAATCAGAGCTTGTCATCATTTCAATTGCACAGATAAGGAAGCATAAGCGCTTTGATGATGTGATGCGCGCATTAAAGATCGTTAGGGAGAAGATTCCAAGTGCAAAGTTTCTTGCAGTTGGCGAGGATTGGCTTCCAAGGCAAAACCTTCCTGATATAATGGCCCAGGCAAAGGAAATCGGGGTTGAGGATTCTGTCATCTGGACAGACTTTCAGGATATGGCTTCGGTTAGGGCACTCCTTCAGGGCTCGACGGTTTTTGTTCACGGCGCTGACAACGAATACCAGGGCCTGGTTAGTTATGAGGCTGCAGCTGCGGGAGTTCCGCTTTGCCTTTCAAACATTGGAACCCACACCAGCGTTTTCGGCGATTATGCCTTGTATCATGAAGTTGGTGACCATGAAACACTGGCAAAGAACCTTTTGCGCTATTATGAGGACAAGGAGCTTGTGAAGCGCAACACATCCCACCTTAAGAACCTGATGAAGGACTGGGATTATGGGGTCATCAGGAAGAAGATGTCTGATGCTTATGATGAGTTGGCTGTCAAGTAGTTTCCTGTAGTTCCCTTACAGGCAGCTTTAGAAGCCAGCAGTATGCCAAAAGAAGCTTATTGGCAATCATTGTCAGCGGCCCCAGGCTGTAAGGTATTCTTGCGCTGATGAACCGGAAAACCTGCCTTTCGCTTGTTTTTCTGATATGCTGCATTTCCCCTCTTTTACGCATTATCAATCCAACATGGGTAATAAGCCACCAGTAAGCTTTCAGCCGTATATGGAACCGCAGGCGTGGCAGTGACAGCAGCAGCGTTATTATCACGTTAATTATCATGAGGGGCAGCAGCTTTGCCAGTGTTGGCCAGGAATAGAATATCAGCAGGTTAAGGTACCTGTTCCTTTCCCCATGGTATTCTGCAAATGCGGATATCCCTTTGGCGCTGTTTATGCTTACCCTCCCCTCATGGAAAAGTTTTGCCTTGTTTGCTTGTGCGGTATTATGGCCAAGCATCATTGCTTTCCAGCCGAGGTATATTTCATCTCCAGAGTAAAAGAAATCATCATCATAGGGCATTCCAATTATTCCTCGGTTAATCATTGCTCCTGATGGCCCGAATATGTGCCCTTGTTTTTCTTCATGCAATGTCAGTGGGTTTCCAAGCAGGTCCATGTAGAAGCCATATACCTTTTCACCCTTGTAGAATCCGCCTTCCTTGTTTTGGATGAACGAGCCGACCGCGGCTGCTTTCTTGTCTTTCTCGAGGACTGCAACCGCTTCTTTTATCCAGTTCTTGTCCAGCACCATGTCGTTGGCAAGCGTTGCAACATATTCCCCTTTCGCCAGCCTGACTCCAACATTGTACCCTTTTGAAACGCCGTAATTTTCAGAATTCCTTATTAGTTTGAATTTTGGGAACTCCTTGGCAACCATTTCCTGTGAGCCATCTGAGGAGTTGTTGTCAGAAACAATGACTTCAAAATTCCTGTAGCTTTGCGCTTTGAGGGATTGCAGGCAGTTTTTCAAGTGCTCCTTGCCGTTGAAGTTCAGGATGACAACTGAAACGTCAGGCATCATGGATTTCTGATTCCTCTTTGGCCATTTCGCCAGCCATTTTTTCCTTTTCCTTTTTTTCCTTCTCAATTATGCCGTGGGATTCATAGTATTCCTGGATTGTTTGGTTGTATGCTTCTCCATGCTTTTCTGCGACCATCTCCCAATTTGCATCGTGCCTGTATTTGTTCACTCCGTGCTGATAAGTTTCGTAGTTGCCATAAACTGCCCGTATGCCTGCTGCAATTGCCTTTGGGCTTCTTTGCTCCACCACCCTTCCGCAGATGTATTCTTTCACAACCTCTGATATCGCTCCCGCTTCTGTGACTACGACAGGTATTCCGCATGAGAATGCATTGTGCATTGATCCAGACTGGTAGGGTGCCCATACGTATGGGAAATCCATTATGTCCGAGCTTTCAATTATCTTCCATTTTTCCTCTTC
>CAYUOQ010000010.1:0-11269 GCA_964446445.1 uncultured Methanosarcinales archaeon | reverse complement strand
CTTCAGGCACCCATCTTATGTCAAGCCTCACATTCCCCAGCTTGTTTTCTGCGGCGGTTTCCCTGACGAGTTTTTCATATGCCTTGCTTATTGCCTTCCCTGCAACTACCAGGTTGAAGTCAGGCAGGAAGTTCATTGCCCTTATTGCATATTCAACTCCCTTGCCGTAGTTAAGCATTCCGAAGAAGAGCAGGTTCTTGCCGTTTGGCTTGTGCATCTCCCTGGCTGCAAGCCCGTGAGGTATGTGGAATGCAAGCTTTTTCTTGTATTTGAGCTGTATGAATTCTTTTTGTTGCCTTGTGTGCGCTATTGCCGCATTCGTCTTGCCGATTATCTTTTTTTGGAGGAAGTTGAATGCTTTTCCCCTGAGTGTTCCAAATTCGCTGTGAACTTCATGGAGCGTGACTATTGTCGGGACACCCTGCTTTAAGGCTCCTGCCAGCCTTAGGCTATAGAAGAATTTTGTCAGGATGTTGAGTGCGCCAATCTTTCTGAACTTGCCGAAGTGGTCGGCAACGTATTGTATGTGCAGCAGGTCAAGCCTTTCAGCCTCGGCTATTCCCTTAAGCTGCGACCCGAGGAAGAGTGAGTTGAAGTCGACTTTGTAATTTGCTTTTGTTGAGCTTTTGTCTCCAATTCTGACTACGCCAATGCCAAGATTCTCAAGCTCATTGCAAAGGCTTGCTGAGTAAATGGCTATCCCATCTTCCTGCTCGGGAAATTTGCTGACAAAGCCAATTTTCATGTGTCACTCCCGACCCATGCTTCTCACACCTTTGCGCATATCGTGAAGATTGTGAAGAATCTGTTGTGAAACTGCTTCACTACTTTGAAACCTTGATTTTTGAATGCCTGTTCAATGGTCTTGGGTGAGAAATGGTTTATGTGGCCGCATTTCTTTTTGTAATATTCCTTTCCAAGGATGCTGCCTTGGATGAGGCACTGGATTGCAAATAGGGGCTTCCACAAGCTTAGGTTTGTATCGTATGGAACAGTTGATATGACTATGCCTCCAGGCTTTAATATTCTCCTTATTTCCTCTATCGTATCCGGATAATTTTTTATGTGCTCCAGGGTTTCCGTCACTACCACGATTTCAACCGAATCGGGTTTTAGCGGTATCTTGTTTATGTTGCTGACATAGTAATCCTTAAGCCTTCCTTTTTCCTTTGCATGCTTGAGCATGGATTCATTTACGTCAATACCTGTCACAGGCAGTTTTTCAGAATTCCATAGGCAGTTTCCGCATGCAAGGTCCACGATAACTGCTCCCGGCTTGAAAAATTCCCTGACGCACTTTGTAACAAGATGGTTCCTTGATGTGTGAAACCAGGCCCTTATTGGGTTCAAGCTTTTGGCTTGTACATCGTAGAAGTCTCCTTGCAGCTGTGCATACTCTGTTTCTGCCACGTCTTCTGCGTAAGTTTGAGGGGTCACGATAGAAATTCAGATTCGAGTTCATTTAAAAATGTAGTGGTGCCTCTGTTTTCCTGTTTCTTATGGCCCTTCCTAGCGTCTTTTTCCGAGTAATACCCACTGGTTGCGGGAGTCAATTACCTCATAGGTAGGCGAGTTCAGGCTTTCATTAAGATATGCGCTGAATTGTTCCTTTGTCATTATTCCCTCTCTTAGCGGGTCTGCCAGGTCTATCAGTATGAAATCCACGCTCACATTTATTTTTTCATCTGTCAAGTACCACGATTTATGGAAGGGGTTTGGGAATGTGTAAATGCTTTCTCGCTGGCTTAAATGCGGGACTGCCGTGTTTGATGCCGATACCGAAGCATTTTGCGGTATCAGCTTTAGGATTTCCCTTCCGGCTTTTGCATGTTCCGAGTTGTAGTTATAGGAGTCAAACGAAAAGCTCTTTGAGCCTGGGAGGGGCCCGTAAGAATAAGCGCTTAATATGGTTAAGGAAAGCAGGAAAGCAATCGTGGCGGCCATTACTGCCGCAGCTGTTGCGTTTTCAGTTTTCCCTGCCAATTGCCTTTTCAGGTATGCCGCTATTTTTTGAAATCTTCCCAGTCCAACTATCAGGGCAACAAAAACAAATGGAATGATGTTCGCGCTATAATGGAAAAAAATAGAATACCTTTGGGGCTGGTTGCTGAGCAAGCTTACTGCAAAAGCGGGCAGGGCGCCAAAAAGCACTTCAGGGGCTAAAAGCGGTATTGCTACCAAGGGAAGGAGGAGCATTGCAAGGTAGGCAAACTTTTCCGCCTTTAGCGCCAGCCCGATTGCGCTTGCTGGGTGCAGCACCAAATTTTTCACTATTTCAGGAAATGTAGTTCCCAGGGACTCAAAGCCTTCCAGCTGTAGTTTGCCGCCCGAGAAATGAGGCATGAACAATTGCGTCGCTGCCAGGAAAACAATCAGTGAAATTAAAATTGCAATGAACCCTGTTTTTATCATTCTTTTGAATATGACTGCGTACATTCCTGTGGTCATTGCTATAAGCGCTGCATCCTCCTTTATCAGTGCAGTGAAGGTTATTGCTGCAAGGAAAAGTTTTGCTCTTTTTTGTTCCAGGAAATAAAAGCTGAGCAGGGTTGAAGTGATTGCAAAGGTTTCGATATGGAAATCTTCAAGATTCACGTAGTTCAGGGATGGGTAGAGGAGGTATAGCACAACTGGGAGCAGTGCTAATGTGCCTCCTAGTCTTTTCCTTGCGATTGAATAAAGCGGTATTGCCCCTAACCCCAGCACAATGCTTTGCAGGATCAGGAGCAGCTCAACGCTTGACGCAAGCCTGTAAACCAGGGATAGCGGGAAAAAAAGGAAGAAAGCGTGATGTGAAAAAAGGTAATCGCCAACAACGGTGCTGAAGATTGCATGGTTATTTGCCAAGCCCCATAGCGTCTGGTCAAATATTCCAAGGTCAAACCCTCTTGTATTGAACGCATGGTGCCTTGCTATGCTTAAGCCCGTGAATGCAGCCATATATGCTGCGGTTGCCAGGTAAACTATTCGCATGTGCCCGATTCTTGTAATGGCCTTTTTGATTGGTTCAGTTACTTTTCCAGGCCTGCCCCTGCCAGCCAGGAAGTAAACCTTGAGGGCTATGAAGAGGCTTATTGCTGTTGTCAGGATCATTGCCTTTGGAAGGTAAGAGAAGCTTCCAAACTCTTCAGGAATTTTTATCAGGTTTGTGAGCGGAATTGTGAACAGCAGGATTGCTGCGATAAACGTCTTTGAATCATCCTTTAGGCATTGTGTCAGTTTTGCCCCGGTAAGTTTGGAAACTATTGCAGAGTAGGCAATCCAAAAAATGTAGGGAAGGACAGATTTGAGTGATATGGCTGCTATTGTCACAGGCAGCAATAGCTCTAGTCCGGTTAGTGCAATCTTGATTACGTTTTCACTTTTTCCAGTAAGCACAATTAAGCTTTAGTTGAAGATTTGCTTTAAAAACTTTGGGAAAACAGTCACTTGGATGTTGCCTGTTTTGATGCGTTATGTTTAATCTTATATGCAGCTAGGACGATAAGGTTTCTTATGTAATGCAAATACTCTGCTGATGTAAGCTTGCTTTTTCCAACAAACCTGTTCTGGAACAAATAAGGAACCTCAAGAAGTTTGCCATATCTTGCCTTGACAATCACTTCAAGCCCTATCTTGTAGCCTTTTGCGTTCAGGCTTACGCCGTCGAGAATTTTTCTTCTGAAGAAGAAAAGCCCGCTCATCGGGTCCTTTACAGGGGTCAAGGGATATGCGAGCAGCGTCGCCAGCTTGCTTATAAGCCTTCGGTGCAGGGGCCATACCTCAACGCCTCCGCCTTTTACATACCTGCTGCCAATCACAAGGTCTGCTTTGCCTTCAATTATTGGCCTTATCAGCTTTGGCAGTATGTGGGGAGGGTGGCTTAGGTCTGCATCCATCAGCCCAACCATGTCGCTTTTTGTTTCTGAGAAGGCCTTTATCGCTGCCGAGGCCAGGCCGAGCTTTCCAGGCCTGTGTATTGTCTTTACGTTATATTTTCGGCCAAGCTGCTCTGCAAGCTTTCCAGTGCCATCAGGTGAGTTGTCATCAACTATTACAACCTGCACTTTTGCTTTTAGTGTTTTGCAGTTTTGAAAGATTAGTGGAACAAGCTTTTCTATGTTGCCTCTTTCGTTGTATGTTGGCACCACTATTGAAATTGTAAGCTTACGCATTTCTACCCCTTTTTTCTTTTTGTTGTGTTTAAAAATGTTAGTCCAGTGCCTTGCTTAATCCTTCCTCAAGGCTTTTTGGCCTGAAATTCAATTCCCTTGCTGCTTCTTCCCATTCAAATGTTCTTGCTTCTGTTAGGAAGCCAAACTGTTCTTTGCTGAATGTCTTTGCAACCATCCCTGTCATCATCAACCCCAGCTTCATCATTGGCTTCGGGATTGGGAGCAAGATCCTTCTTACCTTTAGCCGCCTCTTTATTGCAAGCACAGCTTCCTTTAAGGTTATTGGCGGGCCTACAAGGTTGTATGTCAGGTTTTTTGGCGCCTTGTCAGCAGAGGCTGCTATGGCCATTGCAACATCCTCAATGTAGGCAGGTTGGAAGCTTCCTCTTGCAATCGGTATGATTGGCAGCTTTTTGACAAGCCTTATCAGCCTCCCGATTGTTTTGTCGTCATTTTTCTTATAGACCAGGGACAGCCTTAGGATTGTATGGGGAAGTCCGGATTCTCTCACTATCTTCTCACCTTCAAGTTTGCTTTTTCCGTAATCTGTTGTTTTTTCATATGCTGCGAGTATGGAGCTTATGAAGATGAAGTGCTTTACTCTTGCCTTCTTTGCAGCCTCAACTATTGACCTGGTCCCTTCAATGTTGACTTTTTGGTATTCGTCCCTGCTGCCGTTTATTATTGCAGCTCCATGGACAATTGTGTCCATGCCGTCAACCGCCCTTTCAACGGCAGGGATATCATTTATATCTCCAATTATTGGCTCACAGCCTTTTGGCGTCTTTGCATGGCTTCTTACAAGGCATCGTATTTTCCTGTTTCCGAGGGCGATTATTGTTTCGCTTCCGAGGAAGCCCGTTGCGCCTGTGACTAGAAGCATTTGAGCATCAGTTTTTGAACCTGAACTTGAGAAGGCACCAGGCTGCCTTGACGCCGTCCTTCCAAGTTATTTTTTTCCCTTGGCTGAAGTCCCTGGCAGAATAGCTTATTGGGACTTCAAGGATTTTGATTTTTTTCTTCAGCAGCTTTGCTGTTATTTCAGGTTCCATGTCAAACCTGTTTGAGGTGAATTGGAGGCTTTTTATCACTTCGCTCTTGAATACTTTATAGCCTGTTTCCATGTCTGTCAGCTTTTGCCCGTAGAATATGTTTGTCATGAGGGTGAGCAACTTGTTGCCTACAAAATGGGTTGGGAGTATTACTTTCCCCTTTCCAACGTCCCTTATCCCCTTTCCCATGAAGCGCGAGCCATACACAACTGATGCCTTTCCTTTTAGGATTGGGTCTATCAGCTTGGCGTAGTCGTTTGGGTCGTATTCTGAATCGGCATCCTGGAAGATGATTATGTCCCCAGTCGCGTTCTGCAGCCCTGTCCTTATTGCGCTTCCTTTTCCCAGGTTCCTTTCGTGAAGTATTAGCTTTATGCCTTTGGATTTTTGCAGTTCTTCGCGTGTTCCATCTGTTGAAAAGTCATCCACAACTGCAATCTCCTTTTCGATGCCATCAAGCTTTACGCTTGCAACCCTTGCCAGAATTTCTTTTATTGTTTTCCTCTCATTGAATACGGGCATGATTATTGAGAGCTTCATTAGTCGTCGGGATTCAGGCTGCTTTAAATACGTTTCTACTGGAAAAAATTTTTAAATGTCCTGTGGAATTTTTGTTGGAATGGTTAAAATTGGATTTGATGTCAGGCTGTTGCTGCTTCTTTCCATTCCGGTTGCAGTTCTTATGCTCCTCCACTATTTTGTAACAGGCTTTGTTGTTTACAACGATGGCCGGGGCTATTACATGTACCTTCATTCAGCTGTTATTGACCATGACATCAATTTCACAAATGAATGGGATTATTACAATACGACCTATAGCAGGTTTTCTTCAGCGCCTATTGCCATCAACGTCCCTCCTGATAAAACTGCCATGGGCATTCCAGATAACATTTATCTGATTGGCAACGCTGTTATGTGGCTTCCCTTCTTTTTGGCTTCTCATCTTGCGGCATTGGTCCTGAGCCAGCTTGGCATGGCTGTGGTTGCTGATGGCTTTGGCGTTCTTTACGATGCGGGAATTGGCCTTGCAAGCTTTGTTTACGGGCTTGCTGGCATTTGGCTTATTTACCGTTTTTGCCGGAAGTGGCATAGTTATAGGGTTTCGCTTATGGCATCCATCCTGGTGTGGTATGGCACGTCAGCTTTCTGGTTCCACGCTGTTGAGCCAAGCATGGCGCATATGAACTCTCTCTTTCTAGGCGCGGTGTTTGCGACTTTCTGGTATGATACGATTGGCAAGAGGACTTTGTTTCAGTGGGCTTTGCTTGGCATGCTTCTCGGTTTGATTTATCTGGTCAGGCAGCAGGATATTTTATTTGGGTTGCTGCCCATCCTTGAAGTTGCCAGGGCAGGTTTGCATGGTGCATGGAAATCTGTAAAGGGTTTGGCCTTCTTTGGCATGGGTGCTTTGGCAGCAGTTGTTCCTCAAATGCTGGTTTGGCGGTCCCTTTACGGCAAGTTTCTTGTTTATTCATATGCCGGCACTCAGAAGTATTGGCATTGGACTTTCCCTCAGCTTATTCCTTTCTTCCTCTCCCCCGAGGCTGGCATGTGGAGAGTGCCTGCCTTGCTTGTATCGTTGATTGGTCTCCTTGCATTTGCAAGGAAGGTTAAGGGAGTTGCATGGTACTTTGTAGCCCTTGTTGTTTTTGAGGTGCTTGTGACGTCTGCCTGGAGCGGTTGGAACGTTGGGTATGGCATTAGGTTCCTCCTTGGCATGTCTGTTTTCCTTGCGTTGGGCTGCGCTGAATTCCTTCGCAAATTTGAGCTGAAGTTTGGGTCAAAAGCCGCCTTTGCCTTAATCTTTGCCCTTGTTTTGGCAAATTTTGTAAATATGACCCTTGTTATGCTTAAAGAAGTCACTTCGAAAGTGCCATTGTCAGAATTCCCGAATCTGATTAGAAGTCTCCTCTGAGCTTTGCCTTTATTATTGTTTGGAGCGTTGTGAGAAAATCTCCCCTTATCAGGTATCTCCATAGGTATTTCGGGCTGAAATAGTAGTTGATGAAGCTTGATTCTGACAGCCTTTCAAGATATTTTTCATCAAAGTCGTCGCTTACTATCATTGATGCCGAGTAGCTTCCCAGCTTGTCAAAGCCTTCATGCTTCATCCAGCCTTTTTCCTTGGCCATTTTGTACAGCGCTGTTCCTGGGAAAGGCGTTGCTATCTTGTATTCGGTCTGGCTTCCGAACAGCTTCCTGCTGAAGCTGATTGTTTCATCCATTGTCTGCTTTGTTGAACCTGGCAGTCCAAGTATGAAGAAGCATGACGTCCTTATTCCTTCTTTTTCGCACTTGTGCACTGTCTCAAGCACCTTGTCAAGGGGGATTGGCAGCCTGTTTATCTGCTTCAGGATTTCGGGGTGTACGTCTTCAACTCCAAAGTTTATTGTCCTGCAGCCAGCCTTTGCCAGCTTCTCTATTAGGCCTGGCCTGTTTAGGAGTTCAGGCCTTGTTTCGAAGCAAAACTGTATTTTCAGGCCGCTTTGCAGTATCATGTCGCAAAGCTTTTCAGCCCTTTCCTGGTTTGCGGTGAAGAGGGGGTCCCTGAAGAATATTGCCTTGATTCCGAATTTTTCAACGTCTGATTTGATTTCCTCAAAAATGTTTTCAGCGCTTCTGGCTCTCCATAGCCTTCCCTGGTTTGCAGGGTATGGGCAGTACCCGCAGCCGTATGGGCAGCCTCGGGAAGCCTGTATAAGCGCAACCGGCGCCTTTGTCAGCATTGGGTAATATGAGTAATGCTGGTGTGGCCAGAGGCTCCAGTCTGGCATTTGCATTTTTTCGAGTTCCTCGACAGGTATGAATTGCTTGCCTCCTTCGCTTTTCTTGACCTCGCCGTTTTCCTGCCATATTATTGAAGGTATTTCGCTGCTTGGCTTTCCTTCAACGATTAGGGGGACTGATTGCTCAACTTCACCCATTATGGCAAAATCGAAGTGTGGAAGCAGTTCCTGTGGCATTTCCGTTATCATGTCGCCAGCCGCAATTATTTTTACTTCTGGGATTTCTTCCTTTAATCTCTTTGCAACCTCGTCCCTTTCAAACTTGAAGCAGCCGCTGCTTACTCCTGTAACAACAAATTGCGGCCCGAATGCCTTTGCCTCTTTGAGGACATAATCCAGGTTTTTGCCTGTGTTTATCGCATCAATTATCTTGAGGTCATGCCCGCGCTGTTTTAGTGCCGTTGCAGCGTTGACGAGGTGCATCATGGGTATGTGTATGGTTATGCTCTTTATTTTGAAGATTATCTTGGCCCTTAGGCCTCTTCCTGGCGGCGCATTGTGGACTCCCATTCCGCCCATTAAGTCCCTGTTTATGTATGATGCGTCGGGGCTTGGCGGGTTTAGAATCAAGACTTTTGTCATTTTCTTTGGCGTCAATCAGGTGTTTTTTAAACTTTTCTGATGCACTATTTATATCTCCAAAAGTTTTTTATAGGGAGCTTTAAAGGAATCCTCATGGCTGACGCGGCTAAGTCTGTGATGGGGTTTTTTGGAGCTATGGAATCATTTTTTTCAAGGTTCGTGCCCAGCCCTTTCAAGAGGTATTATTTTCTTGGCTTTAAGTACGCTATTTTCGTTTCTGGCGGCCTGATCGGGTATTTCCTGTACTTTGTCACTCAGGAACTGTTGTATAAGGCGGGTGTCCACAGGGCCATGGGCTTGTCTGCCGGGCTTGTTTTGGCTGTGTTTTTCACTTTCACTTACCACAGGTATGTTACATTTGACCAAAAGGGAGGTTGGAAGCAGAAGCTTGCAAAATTTGCCCCTGTTCAAGTTGTGATTGCAGTTATTAACGGCATCCTTTCATACGTTGCCATTGAGAATCTTCATATCCCTAGCTTTCAGGCCACGTTTGTGATTACCTTTGTCCTTTCGCTGGTAAACTTTGCAGCCAACAAGCTTTTCATCTTCAATGATAAGAAAGGTCAGTCTTTTCTTTTGTGATTGTCGATTGTCGAGGAAAAATTTATAAGCAAATAATCAGCCTGCAAACTTATGGAGGGGGAAGCTAAACTAGATTTTCGCCTTGATACAAGGCTGTTGAACGTCATTGGGATAACTCTTCTTCTTATCGTTTCCATTTTCGTATGGACCCTGCCATTTCAGAAGGACAAGCTTCCTTTCGGTGAGGGTGATTCAGCATGGCATTTTGCTATTGGTGACAATATTGTCAGCAATGATAAGGCTCCTTTCGGCCTTCCTTACTATGTTGCATTGTGGTATGGGGGATTCAATAAGCTCGGGGCATTTTTCCCTGAATACCCGCCTTCCAACCATGTCAATTATGCCCTGATGCAGGTTCTTGGCGGTGAGCGGTTCACCCCTGTCTTTATTTACAGGGCGGTTGCAAGTTTTCTCGGTGCTCTTGCGGTTTTCTTTTTTATATCCAGGCTTTTTGGATTTCGTCCTGAGTCTATTGCCGGCCTTGGCTTGTCCTTTTCAGTCAGGGAGAGGCTTATGTACTTGTTTGGCCAGCAGCCAACTGTTGTATCAATGGTGATGGCTCCCATTGCATTTTATTCATGGTATCGCTATCTGGAGTCCTTTTATGATGGCAATCCCAAAAAAGTTTATCTGTTTGCCACGGTTGCCTTGCTCGCTTCGCAGTTCATGCTGCACTTCCAGGGTTTTCTCGGTTCTGTTGTTATCCTTTCAGTTTTCACTCTTGCAATGTCCTTTAAGTTCAGGAGGGTGCCTGTTTCAAAGGCCACGCTTAAGTCGGTTGTAGTAGCCTTGGCTGCTTTCTTGGTCGTTGCCGGCCCTATCTTTTACCTTATTTATTATGGGACAGGAGGCAGTGATCTTTCGCTTGCGCTTCACCTGGATAGGCTGTGGGGAATTCCTTCATGTGAGAAGGAACTGCCAGCTGAATCACAGCATCCTATTGCCGGCCGATGGGGCATTGCCCCTTGCGAAGTATCAGGAAATTTTCCTGCTGATTCTGTTCTTTTCTCTGCTGAATATCCCGGCATTCTTCCTGTTTTCTTTTTCGTTGCCCTTGCCCTTTTGCTGTTAAGGCTTTTCCTCGTTAAGAAGAATATGAAGGAGGTTTTCCTTATTAGCTGGCTGGTTGGCGTCTATCTGCTGCTTCACTTCGACGTTTTTTCCGGGACAGGCGCTCCAAGGCTGACAAGGATGCTTATCTTTGAGAACCAGCTGTTCTATGCGCTTATTGGGCTGAGTGCCGTTTGGATACCTTCAACAATAGCTTCCCTTGTTAAGCTTGCAAGGCCTTTTTCAGGCGCAGCTAAATACGCTCTTGCAGGTTTGCTTGTCGTTATTATCCTTATATCTTCTGCCAGGGTCGCATATGATGGTTTGAAGTATTCTTATCCTGAGCCTATTAGGATTTCGCCAGTCCAGTTTAGTTTTGCAGAAGATGTTCTGTCAAAGCTTCCAGAAAAGGCCTTTATTTACGATGCTGTCCTTCCTGGTGATATTGGCCAGTGGTACAGGCAGCTTCGTTACCCAAAAATGAGGTGGATGCTTGCGGTGAGCCAGAGGCATGTCAGCAGGGACTGGCCATTGACTAACGGGATGGTTGCGGATATTCGCGAAACCTACTACCTTTTTGACTATTCAGACATTGCCAAGTTTGCCGCATCAGCTGATCCCGGTACCCAGCAGCTTGGCATTGCTTTGGGCCAGCAGCTTTATTCAATAGAGGCTCAGCTCTTTAACGGCTCACAGCCTGTTTATAATGCAGACAATATCAGGCTTTACAAATACCGCGAAGATTTACCGAAGGTGCCAACATGAAGCTTTCCAGGGATTATTCATACTGGCTTTTTAGCCTTTTTGTCGTCGCAATTTTCGCAGGGTTCATTTTCGGCCTCACTGGCTTCAGGGCAATTGCGGCTATTGCACTGCTTTTTATTCTACCTGTTATGCTTTTGTTAAAGCAGGCAGACCTCGATGTGGAGGAGAAAATATTCCTTTCATTGTTCATCGGAATAGGGTTGTTTCCGCTTTTGGTCTGGATTGTTAATCAGGCCCTGCCCTCGTTCAGGCTTTCGATTCCGGTTGCGTTTGCGTTACTTGCCCTGGTTCCTTTTTT
>CAYUOQ010000009.1:1358-16354 GCA_964446445.1 uncultured Methanosarcinales archaeon | reverse complement strand
GGCAATTTATAATACTTGCGTTAAGAAAAAAGAAAAGAAAAAAATCTCACTTGCTCTGTGCGAGTGAGAATATTGACTTTAGCGATACAACAATTGTTGCCGGCACTACGAATACGAGCATCGAGTCCAGCATCATGCTTAACTGTTCTCCTATCTTGACAACTCCTCCTATCACTGAGCCGCCAAGCCATGCAACAACTACCAGCGATACTGAGGCAAGTAGGAATGAGTTTATTTCCTTTGTTGTCACGTTAAGCAGGCCGACTATTGTTCCCAGCAGAACGAGAAATGATACAACTGTCGGGTTTGGCTCCTTCATGTCAGCAATACCATCCCCATTACTGTCTATGGTTGCTGGTGTAACTACGCTTGTGACTATTGCCACGAAGACGCCAAGTAGGAAAGCCCAGCTTCCAAGGTTTTGCAAAGATTTCTCTGCATATACAGACTTTGATTTAGCCATTTTTCACCCTCCTTTTTTCGCCTTTTATAAAAGGCGGTTGCTTTATTCTTCTTTTTGAGGGTATTTAAGCTTTATGGTCAAATCGTTGTCAAATCATGTCATTACCCTTTCCCGTTCTTGCCCTTCCATGTAGTTTGAGAATGCTGCTTCTATTGCTTCGCTTAAATCTGCCGGGTTTTCATAGCTTTTGTCTTCAAGTTTTTCAAGTACTGTTTGCACGGAGTCTCCTGCGCCTTCTGCCCTTGCCTGCTGAAGTATGTCTTCCTTTGTTGCAGGATAGTTGACGCCCTGTATGTACTCTCTAACCTTGGCCGGTGTCATTTCTTCACCTACATTAATGCTTTCAGTCCACATTGGCTGTTTCTGCTTTGCCTTTTTGGGGCTTTTTTTTGCGGCCATTGTCCTTTTAATTGGCCCCCTGCTTTTTCGCTTTGCTTTTGGCATGCCTCATCCACCTCCAGGTCTTGTTTCGTTACGCTCGCCTGTCCTGTTAAGGGCAAGGTAAATTTCGTAGCTGTTCATGTTCAATGCATACTGCTGAAGTGTTAGGATCGCTTCCTGCATTGTGAATTGGCCAACCCGCATGTCGGTTATTCCCCCTTCAGCAAACGCGCCGTTTGCTTGTGAGGTTGTGTTGATTGTCTGCATTTCCAGAAGCTTGTCTTTCATTTTTGAGCTGAAATCCCAGTCATGGAGGCTTATTGCTGCCCTTGCAACAAGTGCGTAAACCCAGGGTGATTCTGCCTTTTTCACTTCTTGCCCGCTTGACAGATAGGATTCAAAGAGCTTCCCGTCAGTTGCAAATTTCTGCTTGTAGAATCCCAGTGATTTCCTGGCAGAATATTGCAGTTCCTTGTCACCGCTCTCAGCATTCCGTACCATCATCCATAAGGAGTTTATGCTGTAAGCTCCGCTGTCAATGCCATTGCCGTACTTTCTCTTGGTGGTTAGCTGGGAGTTGTAAAGCCCGTTGTAAATTTGGCCTCCCAATGACGCCTCTTTCATGTTTTCATAGACCTTGCCCCAGGGCTCTCCACGCCTTTTCTCAAGTTCTGCGAAGGTTGTAAAGTCGCTGTATGAAAGCCAAACTTCGTTGCTGGTCCAACTTGAATTTTCTCCAGAGGCGCCTCCGGAAGGTGCAAGCATTTTATCATCAGTTATTGCCACTTTTTCAAGCCCCGCGGCAATTGTGTTTATTAGTCTGGTGTAGCGCTTGTCTCCCCACTGCCTTTCGGCAATGACGAGGGCATTTATCGCCCTCAAGTCAGCATCCGAAGCATCATTCTGGCCGTCATTGGCTGGGATGTCATCGCCGTTTAGCTTCCACATCAAGAAGCCAAACTGGTGCAGCATGCGTGATTCGAGAAAATCAAGCGAGTGGTCGAATGCGTCCTTGTTCTTGTCTATTGCATTCCAAAGGAGGAAATAACTGATTGCTTCGCTGTTGGTTGAGTCATCATTGAACTCTTCTGGGGCTCCATCCATGGCCTTGTAAAGGTTTATGTGGCCATTTTCAGTCAGAAGGTTGTGGTTGAAGAAGAGCTTTGCAGCTTCAAGGTTGACTGCTACGTCTGGTATGCGCGCAACTTCTTCCTGAGTGGAGTTTTCCTGGATTTCCGCCGGCCTTGTTACTATGCCTGAATCTGCAAGTGAATTGAAGGCTATTGCTGCTATTATGTATAAGAGCAGCATCAGTGCCAGAAGGCCTGTCTTGGCTTTTGTTGAAATCATGCCATGTCACCCTTTGCGAACTTGAACTTGTCCCTAAAGTTAGGCCTGAATAAGGCGAGAAGCAGCAGGCTTGCTGCTGTTGCACCGCTTATTACGAAGCCTGTAATTCTTGCCTTGCTCAAGCCATATTTCAGTGCGATTTCATAATCGCCCCTTTTTTGCGGCTCAATCAACATGAAGTATGGGCCGAATGGCCGGATCTTTGCAGGCTTGCCATCAATGTCTGCCTTGAAGTTCTCATCAAAGGTCATTTTTACAACAACTGCCGTCCTGTTTGTCGCGTTTGTCACGCCTATCACGTAATGGTCAGGGTTTACCATTGTGATGTTTGAAGTTGAGTAGTAGGGCTCCTCGAGAAGGTCTACATATGCTGACAGGTACGTCACCTCTTCCGGGTCATTGCCGACAAACTCTTCCTTTGCGCTTCCACAGTAGCGTTCCTTGAACATCACCCTGCATCCCGGCTCGAGCTGCTTTACTAGCGCAGCCTTTTCCCCGTCTACAGCCTGGCTTAGGGATGGGTCCCTGATGGGGATTTCAAAGTATGCATACCTTGAATTATTTGCGATGCTCACCAGGCTGAATGTCGTGTTCATCTTGCCCATGGTTATCTGGTCCCTGAGGCCTTCATCGATGTTTACGTAAAGCCTGGCTACATTGGCTGACTTCAGGTATAATGTTGTAAAAGCCACGTCATGGAATCCTGATGAGACTGAGAACATTTCATCATTATACGGGTTTGTTATGCCCTGCTCATAATATCCATAGGTTTGTGGTATTTCGTTGTACGAGCTCCTTACCGAAAGGCTTTGGTCGGTGTAAGGGAAGCTTATCCTCCCCTCAACCTTGTCGTTTATGGCCTCAGGCCTTGATGAAATGTCATCGTAGGTTTGCCAGAACTCCTGCACGTTGTAGACTATTATGCCTGATGAAACCACGAATGCTATTAGCATGCCTGCATAAACTGCCTTTTGCTGCCTTGTTAGCGCAATGTTTGACAGGGAAGCAACAAGCGCAGCAGCGGCAACAACGAATTCAGGTATTATCCTGTGGTATTGTATTGAGCGAAGGATATTCATCGGGAATATGTTAAACCGCTCCATGTAGTATAGCGCTATCATCAAAACAAGGATTGTGGCCAGGCCTCCGGTAAGGGGGTGGTTTCTTATCGTCATTAGTGTTGATGGCACATATGTTTTCTCATCATATTTCTTCCTCCTGAGTTCCGTTATCAGGAACAGCACGAACAAGAGAAGGGCAATCATTATGATTGGTCCTGGGCCTTTAAGGTTCCCGGCATCAAAAAGAAAGTCTTGAGGAGTTATTATGTTGTAGGGCACCTGGTAAAAGGGCAGGTACTTGACGCCCATGTGGGCGCCAGAGGTGACCTGCTCATATGCTATCTGGGGGATGAATTGAAATGCTGTGAGAAGCAAGCTGGCTAATACTGCCATTCCCAGGCTTAGGATATATCTTGTGTTTGCAGATGATGAGTCCTTCTGTGCTGTGAGTGCAATGTAAAAAAGGTAAGTTGCCATTGTTAGGAAGAGCGAGAAGAAAATCAGCGGGTGGGAGAGGTATGAAACTGCCAGGGTCAGGATGATGGATGCCCTGAATGGCTTAAGCGGCTCCTTCAGGAAGAAAAGGAGCCCTAATGGATAGAGGAAAAGAAAAACTACTGTGATTGGCTCCCAGCCGTAGCTTCGGAGCGTTATGAACGTGTTGCTCAGGAGAAAAAGCGAGCACAGAGCAGCCACCCAGATTTTTCTTGAAATCTTGTAGCACAGGAGGAACGTGATTAGCGTTGCAAGCAGGTGGCCGAAAACTATCATCAACAGGGCGGCCTTCGGGGCGCTTAATCCAGTGAGCATAATTATGCCAGCATGCGCTGCGTAAAATGAAGGCTGGTAATACTCGAGCAGGGGCATTCCCATGTACCAGTACGGGTTCCAGTTGAAGTGCGGGAAATACTTCATTATGAACTCTGTTTTCCAAACATGGGCTTCAAGATCCCACGCCCCATAGGTTGGAAGGCTGCCTTCGTTAGTCCTCCACTGGTCGTTATCATACGTTGCGGACAGCCACTGCTCTCCAGTCAATAGCTTTTGGTCAAGCACGAGCCAAATACTCACGATTAGCGCAATTGCTGCCAATATGCCAATCGTTTTCTTGAACTTCCCATCTTTATTTTTCAAGACCATTTGAGGGTCGTTGTAGCCGTAGGGGCCGTAGTCATGCATTATGCAGCCGCCCCCTGATGTTTCTTGATTTTGCTGGATTGCTTGCGGTTGCCAGCTTTGTGGCTGTGCCCACAAAAAGCATTGAACTTGCGAATACAATGCTATAAAAAAGGAGCCATATCGATACTGGAAGGTATGTCCTCAGCTGTTCCGCACTTTTCGCAACTGCTGCCATGTAGAGTGCGTAAATGCTTGTTGAGAAAAGCACTGCAGACAGTGCAAGGTTCATCGAGATGCTATTGAGTCCTGATTTTGAACCTTCCTTGTTTGTCCTTACGAAGCCTGCATACCTTTTTAGGGCTGCGCCTATTGCCGCCCTTGCATAAATGAACATGCTGTTTATTATAAGCGAATACTGGAGCAGTGCATCAGTAAACCTCGCCTTGTCGTTGGTCCTGCCTGTTAACGCTGCATGGACCATTAGTATCCCGCTGGCGACATTCACGTAAAGCGCGGCAAGAATTCCTGATGAAATCCATGTGTGGTGTGTTCCTGTACGAAGCACCAAGGAAAGGATTGGAACTGTTATGTAAATTAGTGTTGCGAGGCCAACAAGCCACCAGCCGAGCGTAAAAAATGTGTGGGCTTGCTGTTTTAGCGACAGATTGCCAAACAGGATCCTTTGCCAGTTTTCCCTTAGGATTGCAAGGTTCCCGTTGGCCCACCTGTATTGCTGCGATGAGTATGCGGAAAAGTCCGGAGGTGCATACCCATGTGCAAGTATTTTTGGGACATATGCCCCGTAATAACCTGCATCGTTTATTCTCAAGCCCAAATCAACGTCTTCTGTTGAAGTGTAGTAGCTGAATCCGTTTACAAATGAGAAAACATCTGTCCTTATTACGGCATTTGTCCCGCAAAATGGCACAGCCCCGTCCTTTGCCTTGCTCAGGCATTGTGCCTGAAAGAAAATGTTTGTCCCCATCCTCGCGGCCCTTTCCAGGGGTGTTGAATCGTTTATGTAATATTGCGGGGTTTGGACAAAGCCCACGGAACGGTCGCTGAAGTAATCCATGGCCTCCTCAAGGAATTCGGGAAATGGCGCCTGGTCTGAATCAAAAACTGCAAAATAAGGCTCATTTACGATGTTGGCAATTGCGTTGTTAATGTTGCCTGCCTTGAAGCCTTCCCTTCCTGTCCGCCTTACGACTCGGCAATCATGCTTCTCTGCAATGCCTTTCATTGCCAGGATGTGGGATGCTTCAGTTGAATCATCAAGCAGGTATATCGTTGTGCCAGGCCACCATCTTACTTTCTTGCAGGCCAGCAAGGTCCGTTCCACAATTTCAGTCGGTTCATTGTAAACTGGAACAAGGATGGCTACCTTTCCGCTTTTTGCCCTTGGCAACGGTTTTGGGGGCAATGGACGTTTTGCGTCAGAAAGCAGAAGGTATACAAAGTATACTGCAAAGAAAAACGAGAATAGCTCGGCTGGGAAAATCAGGAGCGTCAGCGGAAATCTTTGGAAGGAATTTATTGGGAATTGTTGAGGCGTAGTAAAGTGTATTATGGTATTTGAAAGGTAGTATGCCATGAGGGCTATGCTGCTTAATCCGAAAACTGCATAGAAAATGAGATGAAACCATGATTGGCGCTTTACAGTTATCCCGCTTCCCCCAGTTAATATGTCCCAGGCTTCTGGCTGGCCTTCCACAGTTTTATGTCCATTCCTTCCCATCAGGAGCCTTAACAGCCTGCTCATTCTTAGCCTCCGCTGCCGCCGTTGCCCATTCTGCTGATCCTGACTTTTTGACGGAAGCCTCCAGTCAATAATATGGCAGCTGAAACAGCCAGTGCAGCCCCGAAGCCAAACAGTGTTGGCAAAAGCGGAAGCTTTCTAAGCCCGTCAAGTGACCATTTGCCAACTTTTACTATGGGAGCTGTTGCCATTCCTGTAATCGGATTTCCTTGCAGGCTTGTCTTTGATGGGTTTGTGTAAAAGCTCCTTTTTGAAATTGAATACGTCTTCGAGCTTTCATTGCCTGACAGGGTCACTTCCCTTACTGAATAGGTTGAGTCAGGTTCGTTAGCCCTGATGTCACTCTTCCATGTGCCGTATTGCACGTTGCCGCTGGCCAAGCCGAGAGTTATGTTGAATGTTGAGAGCTTTGCCGCTCCCCTTGAGTTTACCACAACTGCTGTTATGCCTGAAATTCCGACTGCATCCCTCGCATCAACTGTGAACGAAACATAACTTCCATATTCTGCCGTGCTCGTGTTCAAGATTGTGTTGACCAGTGCCAGCCTCTCAGACTTGTGAACGGTTCCGTTTATGGCATAGAAGGATGTGTTGTGGGCAAATATTTTGTATAGGGCTGACTTATTGATATCTACAAGCAGGTAGTCAAGGACGTATAACCCGGGCATTTGCACTTTCAGGTTCCCTTCCCATGTCCCATAGCTGTTGGTCCCCTTTGTTAGTGCCAACTTGCTGTCGATATAGTTCCCGTTGGGCGCCAGGATCCTTCCTGTTGCCCCCATTATTTTGCCCTGCCCAATTTTTAAGTCCAAGGCCAGCGTTTGTTGCTGGCTCAGGTTAATTACGTCGTTTCCAAACAGCGCATAAACAATCTGGGGATTTGTACTGCCAGAGCCGCCACCCTGCCCGCTTGTCCCTCGCGGTTGCGCTGCTGTCTCTGTCTGGCTTTGAACACTCGCTTGTGGCTGGTCCCTGTAATGTGCCCTTGCGGATCCAAATGAATAAGAAAAGGTTTCATTTGTCTGGTTATTGAAGCCTGAGACCTCCAAGAGAATGGTGTTCCCGTAGGGCATCTCTGGAATGTATTTTTTCCAATGCACTTCGCTGTCTTTGGCGAACACTTTGTCAAGGGCGTATGCTGTCCTCTTCGCATCCTGGCTTTCCAGGGTTACGCTCAGATTGGTTACGTTGAGCTTTCTTGAGTTTGTAAAGACATTAACTGTCGTATCTTGGCTTCCAAGAATGTCAGGCCCGCCATTTGCACTGGAAAAATATGGGTTAATCACGAATTCAACATCAATGTCCCAGTTGGCGGTTTCGGAGCCTGCATTTGCAGCAATCAATGCCCTTCTTATATTGCTGGTGTACAGCAAGCCGGGATTCCATACGAACGAACTATTCATGCTTTCATTGGTTTGAGTTATTTTCCCGCCATCAACGCTCCAATTTACGAGTCCGGATTCGTTTAGTGCAACGTAAAAGAATGCTGAATCGGTTTCAAACATTTTGTACCTGCCTGATGAACTGTTTTGTGTCAGGTTCGTTGCCTGGCTGATTATTGTTGAGTTTGTATTGGTACTGTTGGTACTGTTTGTATCAGTACCGTTAGTATAAGGCAGTGTCAGGTTCGTGCTCGTCTCATTTAAGGGCGTGGAATCTGTGATATTAATGGGATCATGAGAAGGTTTATTGTTTGATTCTGCATCAAGGTAAGCGAAAAGTTCTATGGCCGTTGCCACAATTTCGTTTGTGGTCTCGGTGAACTCGTAAGTAATGCCTTCCTTGTAGTTGTAAATCACGTCAGTCTCCTGCGGGTCGGATATGTCAAAAGCCCCTGAAATCCAACCGGGGATGTAGCTTTTGCCATTGTTGAACTGCCTGCCAGAAATAAAGACAGGCCCCTTCTTTTCATCTCTCCATCCATTTCCGCTTGAGCCAAAAACCTGGCCAAGGATTTCATGCCTTCCGTCAAGCTCAATGTAGTCAGACCCGTTGTAAAATTGAAGATTGGTGCCCCTTATGCCGATAATTTCGCCATTGCTTTTGGACCTAAAGCCGGTGTCTACCATGTAACGCGAATGGAATTTTGTTGGGAAGTTGCCAATGCCATAAATGAAGCTCGTTGAGTTTATTGGGCTGCCCAGCGCCACGCCCTGCTGCACTGCATTCATCCCTGTCAGCCATGCCAATTGGCTTTGTGCAATCACAGGGATGAAGTCTTCCGAGGCAGCATTAAGGTCATTGGCTTTTGCAGCAAGGATGCCTTCTGTAAGCATGTACCTGCTGTTCTGAAACTGGATGCTGGGGTCAAACTGGAACACGCGCTCAGAATTGTTCGATATCGAGGTTAAGCCCATGTCCTTGTAGTCAAAGAACAGTTTTCCCCTGAATATTTCTCCAGGATCTTCCCCGCTTATTGGGTAGGTAAGCTGCAAGCTTTCGATTGGATTTTTATGCCGTATGTACTCCTCCCAGTAAAACTCGTTGCCATGGGTTCCATCTGAAATGAGCGTCCTTGCAATTTCATCCCGAATATTATAAGCATCAATCAGGTATTGGTCTTCCCCAGTGTAATCATAAAGCAGGAATAATGCTGCCCCCCAGTAACCTCTTGCATCGCTATCCCCCAGGGGAAGGTAATTTTCTTTAATAAACTCATGGGTAGCAATGGACCTTGACAATAATTCTCGGCTCATGTTTTGTGAGTAGTCGTAAACTGCAGGAATTGCCTCCAGGAAGGCCAAAAGGGTTTTAGACGTGTAACTCTGGTTTGATTCAGGCCTGAATATTAGGCAGGGGTTTGGCGTTCCGTCAAACATTACTTCATCAAGGATGACGTCAAAAGCGCATGAAAACTCATAGCTCCACCCTCTTGAGACGGCAAAACCCTGGGTTCCAGTTACTACCCCTGTTCTGTCAATGTAGCTTATATTCAGGCAGGGCTCATCGACCTGGCATTTGTAGTATAACGCCGCATCCTCAATGCATGAGTCCCATTCCGGACTCCCGTTATCCTCCCCGCATAATGAAACAACAGGGACAGTCTCGAGCTTTCTTGGCTTTTTCCCAATGAAAACATCAAGCTCATCCAATTCTGTTGGGCCTGGAACAAACGCATTATTGATTTTCACGCCCCTGTCCAACCGAAAGCCAACGCCATCACTTCGCTCTTCAATTACTACGCCCTGTAGGCCTTCAAGGTAGTTCACATAGGAAACGATGTATTCCTGGACATCTGGAATCCCTTTCGCGCTTATATCATATGCATCCGAAAATATCTTCGGATTCTTCCGGTAGGCACTGCCAAGCCTGGACAATGTTATGGCTGCCTGGTCAGCCTCCATTATGAAGCTGCCATCCGCTATTGCATTCAGCACGGGAGTATAATTGGAATGGAGATCGCTGTGGTACGAAGAGCCTTGCTGGAGCTGGGCGTTATAGAACTCCATCAGGATTGGCAGGTTGTCTTCATAAATTGCAGCGCTTATTGTGAAGATTGGCGATTGTGCGCCGCTATCTGATTTAACATAATACCTTCCCGCAGTTTTCAATGAGTAAAAATCTGCAACAAGGCACGGAAGCCCCCCTTGGCAGTCAACTTCCAAACCATTGTAACTCTTCGCCTTTGCTAGCGGGATTTGACTTACTAGCCCGCCTGTTTCCTCAAAGATCGAGGCAGTCCCGCTTGTGGCGTTTGTGTAAACAATCACCTGCTTGAATGAGTCTGGATGGTAACCCATCTGGGAGACTGCAACAAGGTCTGAGGCTGCAGTTGCAAATCCTGCTGAGAAAGCAATCCCCAGGATAATTGCAAGAATTGCAATCTTATGAGGCTTAGCCACCTTGTTTCCTCCCTTCCAGTAAACCGCCTGTTAAGCTTGCCTGGCGGGTCTCAGGCCTTCTGAGTCCGTCAAGCCTGGCCCTTAGAAGTGCAAAACCTCCCTCTGCAAGATCTTTTACAGTCATCTTGCTCTTGCCTGCATTTCTTTCAGCAAATGCAATAGGGATTTCCACAACCCTCGCCCCGCTTGAAATCGCCCTGTGGAGAATTATGGCCTGGAATGCGTAGCCATTTACCCTTAATGATGAAAGATCTATTTCTTTCATAATCTCAGCTCTTATTGCGCGAAACCCTCCTGTGCAATCCCTTATCCCCGTGATGCCCAGGATAGTTCTTGTAAAAAGATTTGAAAGGAAGCTTATAATCCTCCTGTGAACCCCCCAACGGTCTGGCAACTGGCCTCCTTTCACGTATCTGGAGCCAATCACAAAATCCGCCCCTTCCCTTATACCGCCAATCAACCTGATTACATCCAGCGGGTTGTGGGAAAAGTCAGCATCCATCTCAAGTATCACGTCCGGATTTATTTCTGCCATTGCATGGTTTATTCCCGCAATGTATGCTGCTCCCAGCCCTTCTTTCTTGCCTCTTAGCAGCAGGTGAATTTTTTGGTTTGATTCCATGGCCTCCCTGACAAGAAGGGAAGTTCCGTCCGGAGAATTGTCGTCAACAACCAGAACATGCAAGTCAAGGCTCCTTCTTTCGGAATCCGGAAGTATACGCTCGCAGGCGAAGATTGCATCAATGATATGCTTGATGTTCTGGCTCTCGTTGTAGGTTGGCAGGATAATGCAGGCTGTTATTGCATTAACTTTCAAGTCTAGCAGAGCTCTAGCTATTGTTGTTTGCTGTGGCACCTTTAACCCCTCGTTATGTAAATCCTGTTTGTAGCTGACTGATTCGACAACTAGACTTCAAGGAGCTTTTATTTAAGTGAATTAATAAATTGTGCTTATACATTATAAAATTATATAAAAAATTGAAATAGTATAAAAAGAAGACAATAATTAAAATAAAGACTATTTTCTATATATATTGTTGCTTTTAGAGAAAATAATGGAAAAAAGCCTCTGCGGGGACTTGCACCCCGGACCTCGTCCTCTTTGGACTTTTTGATAATCTTTGATTGACCTTTTTTTCTAAAAAGGTCATTACCAAGGACGCGCAACTACTGCTGTGCTACAGAGGCGTTGAGGAAGGGTCATTGCAAATGGTTTTTAAAGGTATTTGTCATCTGGTTTTTTGCATGAAAATCGGCTTAAGCTTAACTATTATACTGGTTTTAGCAGGTTTTTCGTACTATGCTGTAATGAGCTGGCAAAGCCCAACAACAGTACGCCTGTTCCCGCATGACGGGGAACCAGTGAACGTGAAAGTTGAACTGGCCCGGACCCAAGAGCAGTTGATGTTTGGCCTGATGAACAGGACATTTCTTGACAATGGCAGCGGAATGCTCTTCATTTTCCCTGACTCAAAACCGAGGAATTTCTGGATGAAGAACACATTGATCCCGCTTGACATTATTTTCTTTGACGAAAACCTTACAATTGTTAGGATTCATCACGCAGTTCCTTGCAAGAGCGACCCTTGCAGGCCATACGACTCCGGATATCCTGTAAAGTTTGTTCTTGAGGTAAAAGCGGGCATGACCGGAACGCACGGTTTAGGAGAGGGGGATCGTGCAGAGCTCAAACGGGCATCATAAGCATTTTAAATTTTATATAAGTCAATATTATATAGTCTCCCTGCTTACTTGGCAGCATGAAAAAAAATCAAAGTAAACCAAGCGAAGGGGAAGGTGAAGGCAAAAGCGAGTACATGTGTAATGCGTGTGGGGTCAGTTTCTCATCACGCTCTGAGCTTGACTCGCACAATGAATCCATGCACGCTTCAAGCGGGCGTGAAATTCCCAGGACCGAGAGCCAAGCTTAGTTAACAAGTTGCCTTTTCTAAAGGGTTGTATGCGGAGGAGGGGATTTGAACCCCCGAAGGGACTAACCCACAGGATTACAGCCAGCCGTTTCCCCCAGGCTTTTGGCCAGCAGGCAAAAGGGCTGTCTTAAGTCCTGCGCATTTAGCCGGGCTTTGCTACCTCCGCAAAAGGGAACTCGCCGCTGCTCGCTCCCTCATTAACACTCGCAACGACGGCAATTTATAAAGGTTTGTTGCAACAATATTGCTGGAATATAGGTGCAAAATTTAAACATGTTATTATTTGCTGTGACTGGACTGAGAACATCAACTAGGGCTTGAAAATCTTACTGCACGCGAGATGGAAATTCCAGGGCTTATCCAACAAAGGAGCGCAACAAGGAAATTGCGGCTACACTAATTCTTTCTGAGAATACAGTCAAGACGCATATCCAGCACATTATGAATATACTTGATGCAAATAACGCACACAGGCGGCAGTGATAGGGCAAAAGGCATATAAATGAGCATTGTAGAATAGCTTAAACTTCCAAAAAGATATCCAATCCCTGGATTTTAACCTTGTAAGTCTTCATCTTCTTCCCGGGGTCAAATGCTGTTTCCCCGCTTTGCAGGCTGTAAACCCACCCATGCCACGGGCATTCAACACTTGCTGATTCCTCGTCAAATGAGCCTTCAGCCAAAGGGCCGCCCATGTGAAGGCAGCTGTTGTCTACTGCAAAAAAGGTTCCTCTTGCGTTGAATATTGCAACTTCCTTGCCCTTTACATCTATAACCTTGGACTTGCCTGGTAAAATTTCTTTTACAGTTGCAACCTTTACTAACTCGCCCATAAGCAGGGGCAGTAATGTCGATATTTTAAAAGTTACCTATTTGATGCCATTAAGTCATATGGCATAGTTCAGTTGCTGTTGCTTCGCGGATTTTTATAAAATTTATGACCAAAAGATTTATATATTGGTATACGAAATGGGGTAATCCGGATATTTGTATACTAGCGTCGGTTGACTTTTTCAAGTTGGCTGATGCCAAAAAGTTCAGAGGTGGGTGACATGGGTATCGAAGAAATTCAGAAAGTGAACGCGTTGGCCAGGGAATTGATGCGCCACGGGATTGCTGTTACTTCAGATGAAGCTTTGCTGAAAGCCGAAGACATGCTTAAAGGCGATAGTGTGAACTCAATGACAGCTGCTATAACCTCAAACACTTCAATCGGGCAGCAGCGTGATGCAAACCACGGCCACTCAAATGAAGTGCTGACTGGGCTCAACATGGATGTTCGTTCACTTGGCATGAGATTTGATGCAATTGCCAAAGAAGTACTTGGCCTGAGGGAGGATTTGAAAAAGCTTGGCGGCAACATGTCGGACATGAGCCGGCAGATTACACGACTTTCAGTCCAACAAGCGCCTGCGCCATCTTACCAGGCTCCTGAAGCTCAGCCAGAACTCCATCAGCAAGTTCAACAGTCTTTTTCACGGGAAGCTATCCAGCCTGTTGCTGAAAAACCAAAGCCGGTTATGGCTAGGGCGGGAAAGGACGAATTCAAGCCTGAAGATGTTGCCATAGAAAAGATTTTCTACTTTGGCAAGTAATACTTGCCTTCTTTTTTATTTTGGTTATTCAAATCGCTGAAACCAAAATATTTATATATTCCTTGTAACTACTTTCGAATAAATAAATCATTTTTTTAATAAACTGTGGGGGTTGAGTACATGAAAAACGCTATTAAGGCAGTTTTATTTATGCTGGTGATGGTTCTTTCAGCATCTTTTGTCACTGCAGGAACCAATGCGCCGGCCGTTAACTCTATTGCCGACGTTTCCATAAATGAGGTAACGCCTTTGATTCTTCCGCTGACAGCAACTACCGCAGATGTAGGTACTGCATCCGCCATGAGCGTATGCTTGGCCTCTTCAACAGGCCTTTGCCAATCTGCATACACTGCAACAACCCTTGCGGTTGGCAGCACAACTGCAAATATCTCAACCCTTTCACCGATAGCTGGCCAGTTCAACTGGACTCCCAGCTTCACGCAGGCAGGAACTTACTATTTCAACTTCAGCATTTCCGACACCGATTCGGAGAACTCAACACTGTTAAAAGTGATTGTCAACCAAGTTTCTCCGACATTGGTTGCCACAGTAGTTTCGGCTCTTGGCGGGGAGAGCCAGGACAAAAGCAATCCAAACCACGATACTGAAGCCAAAAGGGAAATTAATGTTACTGGCACTATTACAATAACCAATACTGGTGAGCCGGTTAACAACCTTAACGGTGTTGTTTCTGTTGCATCTGGATTTTCAGCCAGTGACGTTATGATTAATTACACCTTGCCTAAGACTTCCCTTGCTACTGGAGAAAGCATCAGCGTTCCAATCAGTGTTAGGGTGCCACAGAAGCTCGATGCAGTTGACAACTCGCTTTCAGCAGTTGCGAAGGCTGTCGGTTCAATCGCGTTTTCAGCTGTTCTTTCAGTATCTGGCGGAAGCATCAGCGCAACCAGCCCATTAACCCTGCAGACTGAAAATGCGCTCAGGCTTAAGAATGTCAAGGTAATCCACGGCGAGGACTCGGAGACGGTCAGCGATGGGGATAGGATTGAAAAGCTGAGGGCTGGCGAAACAGTTCAGTTCCAGATAGAGATTGAAAACAAATTCTCAACAAGGCAGGACGTGAATGTTGACGAAATAACCGTAGGGGTCTTAAGCGATTCGGAACTTGACGTTGACGAAGAGGAAACAATCAATACCCTCTCAGCAAATGAGCAGGACATTATAACCTTGACTGCAACTCTTGACGACAGCGCCGATGACGGAACTTACGAAATCATGATAAGCGCTGACGGAACTGATGAATTTGGAGCAAGGCATGGCGAAAAGATGCAAATAAGGTTCGAAGTCCAAAGAAAGAGCCATGAGATCTCAGTAACGGGCAAGAAGTTAAGCCCTTCAACAGTCACCTGTGAGCCATCAACTAACTTAAAGGTTGGCATTGAAAACACAGGCAAGAGGAATGAAGATGAAGTGTACGTGCAGGTCGCAGCCCCTGATTTGAGTTATGGCCAGATCAGTGACAAGATTTCGCTTG
>CAYUOQ010000009.1:0-1348 GCA_964446445.1 uncultured Methanosarcinales archaeon | reverse complement strand
ATATTCCTGTCAGGAATGTGAAGCCTGGAAGCTACCATGTCACAATTGACACT
Source organism: uncultured Methanosarcinales archaeon (assembly GCA_964446445.1). Lineage (GTDB taxonomy): Archaea > Nanobdellota > Nanobdellia > Woesearchaeales > UBA10216 > UBA10216. The sequence goes on along the minus strand of CAYUOQ010000009.1, from coordinate 1,295 downwards.
TATTACAGCACAAGCACCAAAAGCATTAGCGATGTAGCGCAACTCGTAGTTGCTGAGTGCAAGCCTGTTGAGGAAGTTCCACCTGTTGTGGTACCCCCTGTTGTTGAGCCTCCAGTAGTGGTTGTTCCACCGCAGACACCGCCGGTGACGCCGCCTGTTGTTACAACACCTCCGGTAAACGATAGCAGGGTTGAGGAGAAGAAGCCTTTCCTCGAAACGCCTCAGTACCTTGCCCTGCTTGCGTTGGGATATGCCGTAGTGCTTGGCGGCGGCGCTTTGCTGCTTGCCAAGTTGTTAAGAAGGCCGTAAGCGGCTTTTTATTTTTTTAAATTTCTTCTTCAAAAAAATTACTTGCGCAGCTTCTTCGTCTTGTACCGCCTATTTATTAGCTCATCGATCTTTTCCACGAACTGCTGGGCCTCTACGAGCAATGCGTCGAGCTCCTGCCCTTTGATTTCCCTTATCTCCCTATAAAGGATCTTTTTTTGAAGGAGGTAAAGCTTGCTCACGGTTTTCGCATATTTTGGGCTTAGGTGGTTAGGCCTGACAAGCCTTTCTTCCAATATCGCGCCAATGTGGTCGGGGCTTGGCGGCGTTTCTCCAATCATCATTAATGCTGCGTGGGCTGCATCAACCACTGCCCAATACATGTCAATTACTGCCTGTAAGACATGCCATTTTGCATTATGAAGCGTCCTTGGAGCCCTTGCAAAATATGTCCAGACTGCCTCTTCACTCGGCCTTATCCTCCCCCTGATTAGCAATGCCCTAAGCGGGTCAAAAAAGCCTGTATCAAGAAGTGCAACTCCATCCCTGAGTATGTTCATGCCGATTGGGTCTCCTGCCCTTATGTACTCCCAGAAAGTTGTTAGCTTTATGGTGGTTATGTGAAGCCTTGGAGAAATCTGTGTTACGATCTTTTCAACAATTATCCTGTAGGCCTCAACGAGCTCTTCTGTTGGCGTGACTGTAACATCGTCTACTACGATCAGCAAATCAACATCTCCCCTTTTGTTAACAATGTGCTTCGCAGTGCTTCCAAAGAGGACAACGGCCTTGAGAAAATCACCAAACTCCCTGTGAATCTGGCTGGCAAAGCGGTAAGCAAGTGTTAACTCTTCCTTGTTGTACGCTTTAGCGTTAGGATTATCCTGTTTTGGTACGTTAAACTCCATTATCTGCCCTCTTTTTTACGAACTCTGCTTATACTCCTGATTCTTATTTAAAAATATATCGGCTGTTACAGTATCTCCGCATTGTGAGTGATTCTTTTGTTGCTGCCAGCCAGCGATGGT
>CAYUOQ010000008.1:15545-16358 GCA_964446445.1 uncultured Methanosarcinales archaeon | reverse complement strand
CAGCCTGTGTTACCCACGCCACTTCTGGCTTGAAGCCTTCAACGTGCGCAGCTTCCTTTTCAAACAGGCTCTCTGGGATGAAGAGTGGAAAATAGACATTCTTTACCCCTGTTTTCTTGAATCTCGAATCAAGCAGCTGCTGGATCCTTTCCCAAATGGCATAGCTGTAAGGCTTGAAGACAATGCACCCTGATATTGCCGTGTAGTCTGCAAGGTCTGCCTTTGTTACAACCTGCGTATACCATTCTGAGAAGTCCTGGTTTTTTTTGACAGTCAGACCTGTTGTTTTCTTTTCTGATGCCTGTTCCGGCTTTTTGGCCTTCCCGTTTGCCATGATCCTGGATTCCTCAGGGACGTATTTAAATGTTTTTGATGGAAAGGTTTAAATCATAAATTTCCGAATAGCAAGGCTATGGCAAGCCCTCGCCTATTTTCGCTTTTCAGGTATCTCCTGAGGAAAAAGGATTACATTTTTTTCTTTGCAGTTGCAGTTGGCCTCTTAGTTCTCTTCACAGCCCAGGTCAGGGCTTTCCTTATCTTGGCGGCGTTGGGATTTGCAGCGACCTTTTCAACTTTTTACAAGCGCGTTTTCCAGGCTCCGCCTGTCCTTGAGCTTCTGACCCTTTCAACAGTTGCAGTCAGCATTTTTTATAACCCCTGGATTGGGGTTTTTTTCACAATTGTTGTCAGCATAGCTTCTGAAGTTGCTTCGCAGGCCCTGGACCCTTTCAGCGTCACTTACATTTTCCCGAGGATTGTCATGTGTTTCGTGGCGCCATGGCTTTATGCAAATGGCGTCGGCTTGGGACTTCT
>CAYUOQ010000008.1:0-15535 GCA_964446445.1 uncultured Methanosarcinales archaeon | reverse complement strand
CATCTACAACGGCCTGCAGCAGCCGGTTTACTGGTGGCTTACCGATCCTGAGAAGCGCATAAAAGCAGTTTATTTCAGCTCCTTGAACATACCAACGAATTTCCTTGTTTTCAAGTTCCTTGGCGAGCCTCTTTTCTCACTCCTGGGGCTTCTTTTGCCGGCCTGAGCATATATAGGATAGTTTTATATCGTTTCCAGCCTTATTGCTCCAAATGTCTGATTTGTATATGCAAAAGCAGGATTTGTTTGCCAGGCTTTTTTACGCCCTCTTGAAGCACAAAGCAGCCATAATTGTGGCTTTTGTTTCATTTCTGGCCATTTTAGCCTTCAGGTCGCTCATAATGAATGTTTTCTGGCTTTTTATCCTCGCCTTCATTGGCTCTTTTTCAACATACTACAAGCGGGTCACAAGGGTGCCTCCGGCTATTGAGCTAATCACCTTTGGAACTGTAATGTCTGGCATTGCCTTCGGCCCTGTCGTTGGGGCAGCATTTGGCATTGTCGTAACGCTCCTTGCTGAAATCCTGAATTCAGGCCTTGATTTTTTCATAGTTGGCTATGTTCCTGCAAGGGCTGCTGTTGGTATTGCTTCAGGAGTTTTTTCGGATGCGGCCATAATTCCTCTCGGCCTTTCAATGAGCCTGCTGTACAATTTAATCGCTCAGCCGCTTTACGCGTTTCAAAGCGATGCGGAGCTGAGGTTCAAGCTTTTGGTCTTTGTTCTTGTAAATGTTTCTTTCAACTTCATTGCATTCTCCCTTTTTGGCCCATTATTCAAGGGCATTATAACCTAAAGACGATGTCTAACCTAAAATACCTTTAAATAGTCTTCTAGGGAAGCTGTTTGCGATGGGCCTGTAGCACAATCCGGACAGTGCGATCGGCTTCGGATGACCTTCTTCCTAAGAAGGTCAATCAAGAAACGAACGTTAAACGTCGTTTTTTCCGCCAGCCCTTAGGGCTGTGAGGATACCGATTGATCTGGGTTCAAATCCCGGCGGGCTCGTATAACCTTCTTTAGAAAAGAAGGTCAATCAAGAAAGATGTGGAAAAAAATGAGTTCTCTCGAAAAGAAAAAGAATGTAACATCATGGGCCCATTCAAAGATTCCTGCATTGGAAAATATTTCGTCTCTTTTCCGCTTCCTGATTGAAAAACGCTTCATCGTACTGTTGCTCATCGCTTCATTAGTTTTGTTATTCTTTTTTTGGAATTACGTGAAGGTAATTGTCATAATGGCGATTTTTATTGCCCTCGCAGCGTTCTCCATGTTGTATAATAGGTGGATCAAGGCTTCAATAGGCATTGAGCTGATAATGCTTGGCCTTGTCATAACATCCATAAGCTTTGGCAGGCTTCCTGGATTGTTTGTAGGCATTGTCGGCCTGCTCCTTGCAGAGGTCCTCTCTGAGCGGTTTACCTATTCGACCTTTGTATCTTTCTTCGGCATCATTGTTGTTGCACTGGTTGCCCCAAACATTTTTACACAGACCGGAAGCATCACTTCTGCAGGCATTATCCTCACGGTCATTTACGATGCCGTGATTATTCCAGGATATCTTATGCTTGGCAGCAATGCGGGAAGGAGCGGTCTATTTGTCATCACCCATATCTTGTTCAACACCTGGCTGTTTACCTTCATAGCACCGGCAGTTTTCAACCTTTTAAGATAATTGGGTTTTTGCAAGGTTTATTTCTATTGAGGAGACCCTTATCTGCCTTCCTTCTGCTGAGGTGAACTCTTCAGAACTTGTTGTTATGCTGTTAATGGTTGCCTGTTTCTCAAGGAATCGCTTGGTTGAAATCTCTGCAACGTCAACGGCCTTGCTTATGAATTTTCCCCGGGCCTTTAAGGACACCTTGTCTGCGTTTTTAGCCGTGAACTGCATTACAACTGCAGTTACGTAGTTCATTAATGGCTTTGTTCCGATGAAAATAAGGTTATCGATGAAGATCAGCCTCCGGTCAAGAGCAGTTTTTGTTCAAACAACCGAAAGATAAGTAAGCTGATAAAATATTTAAAACCTTCTCAGGACAGGTATTGCAAAAGTTTATAATTTAAATAAAGAGGCTTAGGGAAATGGTATACAAACAAGTCATTCTTGTCAGGTCTGATTTAAAGCTTCCAAAAGGAAAGCTTGCTGCACAGGCCGCACATGCATCCCTTGAGGCTGCCATGAAGTCCCCAAGGCCGCTTGTTGAGGACTGGAGGCGTGAAGGGGGAAAGAAGGTTGTTTTGGAAGTGAAGGATATTGAGGAATTGCAGAAATACAAGGCCATTTCGGAGAAGGAAAAGCTGGCTTGCGCATTAATTGTTGACGCCGGGCACACTACTATTCCTTCTGGCACAATTACCTGCCTTGGGATTGGCCCTGAAAAAGAGGAAAGGATAGATAAAGTTACCGGGAGCCTTAAAATTTTATAACTTACGCCTATGCTCCCTTCTCCTTAAGTTCCAGCTTCATGCTGTCAACGGTCTTTTGAAGCTTTTCATATTCTGCTTTTATTTGCGAGTATTTCAGCTCCATGCTTGAGTTAAGCTGGTTATGGCTCTTGTCCCATTCCAAGGTATTGACTCTCTGCCTTAGGTCGGAAAGCTTCTCTTTCATCTCGCTTAAAACTGTCTCTTGCTCGGACATTTAAACACCCCCGATTAAAGAATGCTGCAAAAAAATGCAGGTAAGGCTTTGGTTTAATGACTTAATTTAAATACTTTTACATTTGACCTTCGTCGTAATCGTTTAGGTTTATCTGGCCTTTTCGCTTGCCCTCTTTGACCATTTCTGTTTTTTCCCCCACCTGTTCCTTTACGTCCATTGCTATCTTTGAGCTTCCAAGTATTTGTGAGAGTGTTGCAACATCAACGTTTTTAACGCCTGCCAAATCCTTTATTTTGTTGTTGAACATCTTTCTGGCCCTTACCCTGCCAATTCCCTTCAACTGCAACAAGGGCAGCAACTCTTCCTTAACCCCATATTGCACCCTGGTCCTAAGCCTTGCCATCGCTTTCACGAGGCTGTGCAGCCTTAAAATTTTCGCTATTTCGATTGCGGAGTAAAGCAGCCAGTCTGCATTTTCAAGCTTTGCATGGACCTCCCCCGGCCTTGTCCCATACCTTTGGAGCAGGTATTCCTCGTCCTGTTCCTCTATCCATTCCTTCAGGAACAGCGCTGTCTTTACCGAGGCAACAAAATCATCATACGCCTCTTCGTACATCGATGGTTCTGCAGTTAACAGGCCTCCACTATGCTCAAGCAGCCTTTGCTGGATTTCCTCCATTTCACGCACCTTCACTCTTAATAATGGCCTCATCTCAAGCATTGAAGAGATAAGCTGCAAAAGCTGGAAATCTGTAAGCTGACTCATGCCCTCCCCCAGCTTCATTCCCTCAATTAATTGATGGGCTGTCAGAGGATCCAGGTATAGCTGTGCAACCCTCCCCCCAAGGATTGTTGGCAAAATCCTTCCTTCTTTCAGCTCTGAGGCCGTAACAAAATCATTGGAGCTTTGCTTTATGAACTCCCACTCCTGCAAAAGGCCTAAAACCCTGTCAATTACGCCTTCAAGCCTTTTTATGTCCTTATACTGGTGGGCCCAAAAGGTCTTGGAAAAAAAGTTCATTATTTCCGTCCTGTTTCCTGCAACCCTGGAGGCTATCAAGGATAGAAGGTAAGTCCTTAGGACAGGTTCAACTGCCAGTTTTGAGTAAATCTCTTCAGGTTGCCCATCGATGTAGTGCTCTGTTAACTCATCCTCTTCCGTCGCTGAAGATGCAAAAAGTATTGCCTGCCCTTCCTCATCGAAGCTCGGCCTTCCAGCCCTTCCGCACATTTGCAGGTATTCCAGCACTGGAATCCAAGAAGAGCCCCCATACCCGTACTCACCTTGGCTGGAAAATCTCTTCAAGTCCCTTATGATTGCCCTGAAAGCAGGAAGGTCTACGCCAGCTGCAAGTGTTGGGGTGCAGCATATTATCCTTATTGCACCGTTCCTGAAGCCTTCTTCAATCATATGCCTCTGCTTTGACACCAAGCCGCTGTGGTGGAATGCAGTTCCTCCCTTGATGCACTTTGCCAGCCTTTCACACTGTTTTGTCGGCTTTGACAGTGAGGATAAAGCCTCTTTAGCGATTGCGTCAAGTTCGTTGCTGGAAAGCTTGAGATGCCCTCCAATTTCCTCAGCGGACTTTTCAGCAGACTGCTTGGTAGAAACAAATACAAGCGCCTGCTTTCCGAGCTTCAGAGTATCAACAGCAATGTCCACAAGGGGAATGCCTGTGACCTTCCCTATCAGATGTGGCTCCTTCATGCCGGCTGCGCAAACCTTTTAAATTTATAAAAGATTCGCCATTGGAATGAAAAGCCTTTTAGCCACCCTTCCGCCGGCTGCAGCGCTTGAGCAGATAATCCGGGGTTGCACGGTCAATACGCAAATCTAGCGGCAGGATTAGGAAGCTATTTAAGCTTCGCCCTTGAAAATCAGCCATATGAGGCTGCACAAGCTTTTCCCGAAAATCAGGCCTTACCGCCAGGGCTATCTAGATGTTGGAGAGGGGCATCAGATATATTATGAGCTGTGCGGCAACCCAAAAGGCAAGCCTGTCCTTTACGTTCATGGCGGGCCGGGGCAGGGTTTCAGCTCAAGCAGCAAGCGCTTTTTCAACCCTGAAAAGTGGAACATAATCCTTTTTGAGCAAAGAGGAGCCGGCAGGAGCAGGCCATTTGCCTCAATCAGGGATAACACAATATCCAAGCTTGTTTCCGACATTAAAAAACTCCTTCAATTCCTTGGCATCAGAAAGGTTTTTTTGTTTGGTGGCAGCTGGGGCTCCACACTTTCTTTAGTCTACGCAATCAAGCACCCTGAGTCTGTTTCTGGAATGGTTCTGCGGGGCGTTTTCCTGGCAAGGAAGTGGGATATCTTCTACACATTTGGCGGCGGAGCGAAGGAGTTTTTCCCTGACTCCTGGCAAAGGTTCATAGGATTGGTTCCTGAAAATTTGCATTCTGATGGAAAAGGAATAATCCGATATTATTATGGGAAGATGCTTTCAAAAAACAGGTCAGTTGCCAAGAGGCATGCTTTTGAGTGGTCAAGATTTGAGCTTTCAATGCTCAAGGTGAAGATGAGCGGAGAGAAGATTCTTTCATACATGAAGGAGTACAATTATGTTTCCCTGGCAACATTGGAAGCTCACTACATGGTAAACAATTGCTTCCTTCCTGAAAATTTTATACTCAAGAACATCAGAGCAATAAAGAGGGGGATTCCGATTTCAATAGTCCAGGGCAGGTATGATGTAATCTGCCCTCCTGTTCAGGCCTGGCTTTTGCACAAAGCCCTTCCGAGCTCAAAACTTTTCCTCGTTCCGGCTGGCCATGGGAGTTCAGAGCCTGAAATAAGGTCACTTTTAATTTCGGAAATGGAGCGCATGGCAAAGGTTGCCTAAACGCTTTTCTCAATCTTTTTTGCCACTTTCTTTACTATCGCCCGTGCAAGTCTTTTCTGCTCTTCGATGTACTCCCTGATTGGGCGCTTCGCTGCTTTTTTCAGCAGCTTTCTTCCCTTTTTCGCCAAATTCCTTACTTTGCCTTTTAATTTGCCTCGTCTTGAAAGCAGCATTTCTCCTCACCTCTGAAAAACAGGTTATAGCGGCGGAACTTAATAACCGTATATCAATAGTAAGCTCCGCCGCATATAGGAGAGAAAGATATTATTACGAAAATTAAGTTCCTCTCCTATGATTCTTTGCCGCGGTCATGAGCTCAGCCAGCCTTTAAGATATTGGAGGTTATATAACTTACGAAGAAAAACATGGGCCCACTGTGACTTGAACACAGGACCTCCGCCTGACTGATTTATAGCTAAACTATCAGACTCGCCAGACCTATCGCTTTTTGGTTGAGCTTTTTGCTCGCAAGCAAAAAGGTCATGCGGCGCTCTAGCCAAGCTGAGCTATGGGCCCAATGAAGCTTGGACATTAAAGGGAGTTTTATAAAGGTTTTGGGGCAAATCCTGCAAAGTCTGGAATATAGCGCTGGACCGATGTTGTGAGCTCTTTATCATCAGCAACGGCTAATGCAATTCGAAGGGTTTCTCCTTCGCCAACTATTTCCTCAAGGCGCTTGAATACCTGAAGCTGTGAATCGCGATCAGGATTAGGCTTTCCTAAGACTTTATTGCTTGCCCACTCTGCAAACCCTTCTTCAAGGGTTTCCTCAGGGCAGGTTAGTTCTTGAGTGGATGGGTTGTACTGGTATGAAAAAAGGGCAATCATCGATCCTGTTGCAAAATTCAGGCGCCTTAAATAGTCCCTTTCCTCTTCAGTCTGGGACGACTGGAGCAGACCGCTTATTGATTTCAGATTAGTCACAAGACCGCGGATCTCTGGATTCCTTGTTCTTCGCCCATTGACTCTCTCCCAGATGCCCTTAACCATTTTTGTATTGTGTTGGTATTGAAGTGCATGCCCCATCTCGTGGGAATGTACTATTTCCTTTCCTTCAGCATTTAGCCAGACTTCCAACGCAAGCGAGTTTGTGAACATGCAATAAAGCCCGGCATTGCGTCTTGCATCCAGAATAAAATAAGTCGGCTCCCTGATATCTATTCCAAAACGGGATTTATAACTTTCAAGAAGATGCGGATGTGGATTAGGCACAGCTTGAAGATGGTCCATCAGCCAAAATGCATCAAGGCCAACATGATATCTGCGTGATATCACCTGCAGATTACGCTCTACTTGCTCAACTAATGCCTTTCTGTCAGCATTTTGAAAATCTAATTTTGGCATTTCGAAGAAATGAATCTGGGAGCCTTCATAAATGTTGACACTAAAAATAAAGCGCCCCGGGCCAGACTCGAACTGGCGACCTGATGGTTAACAGCCATCCGCTCCACCTGTTGCTCCGCTGTTGGCAGCGTCTAAGCTACCGGGGCATATTATTGTGAGGGCTAAAAAGTCTGTTTATATAGTTTTCTCCGAACTCAAAGACTGATTAAATTTTTATATAGGCTTGTTTGCCAAAAAAGAATGGAAGCAAATTCTGAGATGTTCAAGTTCCAGATTGGAGCTCCTGCAATTGATTTTGACCTGCCAGGGACAGACGGCAGGAACTACATGATGCGCTATTACCTTAACAAGGACCTTTTTGTTGTAATCTTCACCTGCAACCACTGCCCTTATGCCCAGGCTTATGAGCAGAGGCTTATCAGGCTTGCGAAGCAGTTCTCTGCCAAGGCTGCTTTTTTTGCCATAAATTCCAATGATGCCGCTGCATTTCCTCAGGACAGTTTTGAGAATATGAAGCTGAGGGCTGTGGAAAAGGGGTTTCCGTATCCTTACCTTAGGGACGAGAATCAAAATGTTGCGAAGGCATACGGGGCTCTGGTTACTCCTCACGTTTTCGTGTTTGACAAGTCAGGAAAGCTCGCCTTTCAGGGTGGGATTGACAACAACTGGGAAAATGAGAATGCTGTTACAGAGCATTACCTTCTGGACGCAGTTATTGAGCTTCTGGGGGGTAAGCAGGTTTCAAGGAAGACTGCCCCTGTTGTTGGCTGTTCAATAAAGTGGAAGTAGTCAGGAGTATATTAGCATCCTGCTGTAGAAAGTGCCAGACCTTCCCATTTCTGCAAGATCATAAAAATACGGTGTCTTGCCAGGAAATTTTTCTATCAAGTCATCATTACTTCCTTCCATGTCGCAAACGTAAATGTTGCCTTCGAGTTTTGGGCTGTTCCTTGTATACCAGGAGCACCCCTGTTCTTCGCTGCTTTTGATGATGACTAGTAAGTTTGTTTGGCCGTTCACTTCGTCGTAAAGCTGCTCCCTGAACTCAACTTCCCGGTGCAGGTCTGCAGTATGGAATGCAACCAATGGAATGCTAACAACAAGAAGTGCTGGAATCAGATATTTTTGAGTTTTTATCCTTGAAAGTGTGCTTCCTGCAAGGACGGCTATGCTAATGACAGATGGAAAGTAGTACCTTGGTCCGAACTGGTCACCTCCTGTAAAGGGAAATAAGAGGTATGTGATGATGTTTACTGCAATTACCGATGCAAACAGGAAGTTAACTTTCTGCCTTTTTGCAAAAATTGCCAGCGCTGAAAGAGGCATCCAGACTGCAAGTAATTTAAGCCTGTATAACAGCTGGCCGACTGCTTTTGCGTTTATTGCAAACCTTTCTGCAGGGTCGTAAACCTGATATGTAAATGTGAATGGGCTTTTGGTAAAAAATAAGTTTATTGCAAGCTGTATGCCAGCAACCATGCCAGCAGCCGATATTAATAACCAGGTTTTTTTTGCCAGATCTGTTTTATCCCTGACTGTAAGAAACGCATATGCCGCAAATGGCAGGCCGGTTATTGCTGCATCAACAGGCCTTATCATGAAAACAAAACCAAGTGACGCTCCAGAAATCAATTGGCTGAGTTTGGATGATTTCTGCAGGGATTTGAAAAAAAACAGCATGAAGATTGCGCTAAAGAGAAGCGATGCTGTATGAGGGTAGAATGAGGCAGCATTGAAAGTGAAAAAGGGAGAGACAGCGAGCATAGCCACCGCATATAGCGCTGTTCTTGAGCCATGAAGCCTTTTTGCCAATGTGTAAATCGCAAACAGGGCAAGGCCTCCGATAGCTGCCTTAAGTAACCAAGACATATGCAGTTTTTCACCAATTGCAAGCATCAATGGCCATCCGGGTGTATACCTTCCATACCATTTTCCATTAAGGTTAATGATATGTTGAAGCACGAATGGCTCTGCAAGCGGCGGCTGTGCATATAAGTGTCCGGACTCTAAAATCCTGGCCTGGAACAGGTAGGAATATTCATCCCCAGAAAATGCAAATTGGTCAAAAGTAAAAGCTGCCGTGAAGGCGATAAAAACTGCAGCAAGGACTATTATGGCAAGCGGTCGCATTTTTTGCGAAGGGCATGGTTTTCCTTTTAAATATGATGCAAGCTGCTTGCGCCTTATATTCTTACCACTTATACGTAGTAAATAATAGAAACATTTATAAATGCCGTTTAACAAACATGTTGCATGGACTTAAAGCTGGGCATATGCGAAGTTGTATTAGACCGCCGAAGATTTTCAGATGCAGAACTGGAATCCATTGCCGCAACTGCTTTGCAGGTAGAGCCTTTCAATAGGATTTATTCCTTTTCCGGATTATTGCCGCCAGTACATAAAGAAGGATATGGGTTTAATTGTGGCAGACACGATATTGTAGACCACCTTTTAACGGAAAAAGGCCGTGATGCTCTTCGTAAGGCAAATGGTGTCGATGCATTAGCCTATGTTGTTTTCCGGGACGGGTTAGAAAGGGGCATACCGTCTAGGGGTTATTCATTTGGCAGAAGTGGCGAATTTGGGACAGGACCAGTTTTAGTCTTTGGAACTAAGCCAAGCGGAGTTACAGTCGCACATGAAATTGGCCATCTTTTCGGGCTTGGCCACCATGAACCTGGCGATCCTGATGTCATGAGTACGCGTGTTTATGAACCTGAAAGGCCTTATTTTTCACCTCAAAATAGAAGGCGCATAGAGAATATTACAGCATGGAGAGAGATTAGGCAGGTTTTTGATAGGCTTTAACAAATTGACAACGCCCTGTTTTAGGCGACCATTAACTTTATAAGCCTCCTATTTCTGCCTTTTTCATATGGATGTCGCCGTGATGTATTCTGGGGGCAAGGACAGCAATTACGCTGTAGCCTATGCATTGCAGAGGGGCTGGAATGTTAAATACCTTTTATCTGTGAAGCCCACCAGGACTGACTGCTATCTCTTTCATTTTGCAACTGTTGAGCATACCCCACTGCAGGCAAAGGCTTTGGGCATTAAGCATTACCTGATTTCTTGCAGTATAGCTGACCCGGTAAAGGAGGCTGTAATTGTTGAGAAGTTTGTTGCTGAAAGGCAGAAGTCAAGGGATGATAAGGTTGATGCTGTGATACTTGGCGGGACAGGCCTTCAGGCAACGCAAATCCGCAGTCTGCAGGAAGCCCTGAAGCCTTATGGAATTGAGGTTTTCGCAGCCCATTCCGGCCTTGACCATTTCGAAGTTATGAAGGGCATGCTCAGGAATGGTTTTGAATTTACTATTACCCAGATTGCTTCTGACGGCCTTGCCTCTTGGCTTGGCAAGAGGATAACAAAGAACAATCTTGCCAAACTTGAAGCTGACTCAATCAAGTTCGGCTTTCATGTGGGCGGCGAAGGAGGCTATTACGATAGCTTTGTCACCGATGCGCCTACATTCAAGCAGAGGATTGTCATTCAGGAAACTGAAAAGGTAATGGAAGATGCTTACTCAGGCCATGTCCTGATAAAAAAATTGCAGCTGGCTTCAAAACTGATTGTAAAGGCTTCTTTAGCGTAAATTCATTTTGCGCCGACATTCGCCAATTTCAGAGTTCCTGATATTGAGTTGGCGTAGTATCCTAGCAGATGACAATCCCCGAACGTAAAGGTGTAAGTATAACCTGGAGTTTTCCTGATTGCGCCTTTTCTTGCAAAGTAATCGTATGCTTCCCTGAACGCATCTGCCTTGGCCATATCATCAATTCTAAGGTTTTCTGAAACGTGCACGCCAGCCTCTTGTGCTGCTTTGGTTAGCGAACAGGAACTCTGCAAGACCGTGAACCAGTCAAATATTTTTTGAACACCGCGTAAGTCAGCTGTTCGATCGCTTCGTGACATTGCTAATATTGTGGCCAGCGCATTTGTGGGCGTAAGCGTCATATTTCCCACCAGAGATGCGTAAACAGCTGCGTGAACCTCTGCTGCCTGTTTTCGCACAGCCGCTTTGTCTGATTCGCACTTCTGAAGAACTATTGGCATGCCAAATGCAACATAAGCCGGGCCGGTATCTTTCCTTACCCTGGCGTTTATCATTGTCGCAGCCCCTCCTAAGGCTTTTGTGCTCCTTCCTGCTCTTCCTTTTGCGAACTGCTCGGATTCAGCAGGGTGCTCATACGTGACAGATACTGGCAAAATGGCTTTCGCAGAAGATGCTAACGCATTGACAACCATATATGCCCCATTAGGAATCACTCCATCCCTGTACCTTCCTGTTCCCCAGAAGTTTACAAGATTGCTACCGTTGCTGGCATGCTGATGCACAGCATTCCATAGAAGCGTGCCATAAGCATAACCTTCTGCAGAATCGCCTGCTCTGCCCAACAGCTCTCTTCTTATTGGAATCATTCCTGAATGCCTAAAAATCATCTCCAGGACGAGCCCTGCTACTGGAGCCCGGTATATGTTACTGCCGCCCATCATGTAAGTATTGTTGACGCCCCATTCACGCAGCAGGTTAGCAATCAGCGGGATATCAGCAAGCGAGTAATGCGTTGAAACAATGCCTACGCCGCCTTCCTGCAGCATCTTGGTCACTGTATCATCCAGCCCCCGAACGGATACCGTTGTAGAGCCGCCAAAAAGCGCATTTGCAACAGGAATGGAAACTAACCGCGCCATTGGCAGAATATCTGACTTCAGGGATTCGGCGCTTTTTTTTATTATGCGCTCAACATCTGAATCAGGATGCCTTCTTCTCAACAATGCTTCCACAGTCGCGCTCTGCTCTGGCGACAATTCAGGTATTGAAGAGGTCACGATGGTTATCCGGGAAAGACAATCTGTTATTAATTTTTTCGGTTGAGGTAACTGTTTTTGCCTTCTAAAAACAGAAACTTATTTAAATAAGGCAGGCACCCTTTTTATGTTGGTTTATCGTCGACAAAACTATGTTTAGGGGTTTTTAAATTGGAGTGCTTAAGTAAGCGTTTCTGGCGTTAAAAAATGGCTGATTCGAAAGTTGCGGAGGAGGCAAAGGGCGCTTATGATGCGTCCAGCATTCAGGTACTTGAAGGCCTGGAGTCTGTAAGGAAAAGGCCTGGCATGTATATTGGCAGCACTGATGTAAACGGCCTTCATCACTTAGTTTATGAGGTTGTGGATAATTCTGTTGATGAAGCCCTTGCGGGCTTTTGCACAAAGATTACCGTTACAGTTCGCAATAACGGCTCAGTCACGGTGAAGGACAACGGAAGGGGCATCCCCCTCGACATTATGCCACAGTATAACAAAACGGCCCTTGAGATTGTAATGACGAAGCTTCATGCCGGAGGAAAGTTTGACAAGAAAACTTACAAAGTTTCTGGTGGCTTGCATGGAGTTGGCATTTCCGTTGTTAACGGCCTTTCAAAATCAATGAGCGTTGAGGTCAGGCGCAATAAAAAGGCTGGAAGGCAGCTTTTCGAAAAAGGCCTTCCAACTTCCGGGGTGGAAATATCTGATGAGCCTGGCCAGGTGGAAACTGGCACAATAGTCAATTTTACGCCTGACGAATCAATTTTTGAAACAACTGAATTCAACTTCGACGTATTATCCAGCAGGCTTAGGGAGCTTGCCTTCCTTAACAAGGGACTGGAAATCTCAATCATTGACGAGAGGACTGAGCCTTTTAAGCAGCACTCCTTCAAGTATGAGGGCGGCATTAAATCGTTTGTTGAGTTCATAAACCAGAACAAGAAGGCCCTCCATGAGGTTGTTTATTTCTCAGGCGAAAAATCCGGCATCCAGCTTGAGGCGGCTTTCCAGTACAACGAAGGCTACCTGCCAAACATATTCAGCTTTGTAAACACGATAAACACAACTGAGGGAGGAACCCACCTTAGCGGCTTTAGGACGGCATTGACAAGGACGATAAACAGCTATGCTGAGGGGCATAAGCTTCTTGAGAAGGATGTCAGAATTTCCAGCGAGGATATTTTTGAAGGTTTGTCGGCTGTTGTTGCAGTCAAGGTTCCAGAGCCTCAATTTGAGGGCCAGACAAAGAAAAAGCTTGGAAACTCCGATGTTAAAGGCTTGGTTGAGTCAATTGTCGGCCCTTCCCTGTCATCTTTCTTTGAGGAAAATCCCAGGGTTGCAAGGATGGTTGTTGAGAAATGCGTGAATGCCGCCCTGGCAAGGGAGGCTGCAAGGCAGGCCAAGGACCTTGTAAGGAGAAAGACACTTTTTGAGGGAAGCTCGCTTCCGGGAAAGCTTGCGGACTGCTCAAGCACAAAGCCTGATGAGTGCGAGCTTTTCATCGTGGAAGGGGATAGTGCAGGAGGCAGCTGCAAGCAAGCCCGTAAGAGGGAATACCAGGCCGTCCTTCCATTGAAGGGAAAAATATTGAATGTTGAGAAGTCAAGGCTTCTCAAGATTTTTGCCAACAAGGAAATCGTTGCCCTTGCCTCCGCAATAGGTACTGGGGTCGGGGACGATTTTGACATTTCAAAGGCAAGATACCACAAGATAATCCTTATGTGTGATGCTGATGTTGATGGCTCGCACATACGCACATTGCTGCTTACTTTTTTCTTCAGGTACATGAAATTCCTTATCCAGTCCGGCTATGTTTACATCGCCCAGCCCCCGCTTTACCGTGTGAGCAAGGGCAAGAATGACAGCTATGTCTATAATGATGAAAAGCTTCAGGAGCTGTTGAAGCAGGTTGGTGGAGATAATGTTTCAATGCAGAGGTATAAAGGCTTGGGTGAGATGAACCCTGAGCAGCTTTGGTCAACCACAATGGATCCTGACAGGCGTATTTTGCTAAGGGTAAGCGTCAACGATGCAGTTGAGGCTGACAAGATTTTCACGCTCCTGATGGGAGAGGAAGTTGAACCCAGGAGGGAATTCATTGAAAAGCATGCTATTGAAGTCAGGAACCTGGATGTTTGAGCCTAAGGTTTTGAGAAAGTATTAAAAGCGGTTGTGTTAAACTTTATTTTCTGATTTAGCCTCTTTAGCAAAGAGGTTATGCCCCTATGGTCCAACGGACAAGATGCGGCCCCGCGAAACCTTTTATTCGCCTGCGGGCGAACAAAAGCTTTACCAAAAAACGTTGCAGGCAGGCTGAGATCTGGGTTCAGTTCCCAGTGGGGGCGCTTTTTTACTCGGATTATTCGATTAAGCGATTGTGCTCTTTCAAGTACTTCTTGAAAAACCACTGCATGAATATAGCCTCATTTTGCTTTATTTGCGCCCTTTCAAGAGCAGTATAATAGCTTGATCGGTTTTCATATGCGATATTGAGCAAAGGGCACCCTTTCTTGTGCAATACAAAATTCATGAGCAGCCTGCTAACCCTGCCGTTGCCATCGCCAAAAGGGTGGATAGTGACAAATTTCAGATGAGCCAGTGCGGCCAGCTCTATTGGATGAATCGTAGCATAGCTTTTTTTGTACCATTCGAAGAAATCTTCAAGCAGCGGTTCAACTTCAACAGGGCTTGGTGGTATGAATTTGCTGCCTGATATCATTACCCCGTGCCGCCTGATTTGCCCAGCGATGTCTGGTTTTGTCTCGTTAAAGAGTGTTTTGTGCCAGTACAGAATGGTTGATAATGTTACATTTTTGCCATATCCAAGAACTTCTCTAAAGAGTTTTGCATGCGCCTCTGCTTCCTTAACATCCGATATTGGCTTTGCCGATGGCGTAATTCCCTTTTCCAGAAGATTAGCTGTCTCCCTAAGGGTTAATTTTGACCCTTCAATCCGCTGTGTATCATAGGTAAAACGAATTTTAAAAGCTTCTATCTCTTTCTCTTGTACACTAAGAGGAGTCCGACTAAGCTCCTCGAGCCATCCTTTTTTAATCTTTTCAAATATAGGATACCAACGTTGCCTGTAAATTTCATGCAGAAACTCCTTCTTAAGCTGTTCTACCGCTGCAGGAAGGGCATCACCAACGTATTTTTCTTTTTTTAAAACATTCCGGCCTTCACGGTACGCGTGCTCGAGGTAGTAATATGTCCTTTTGCCTTTAATTCTTTTCCTGATGGTAACCATTACCTTACCATATCACTACATATTAATATATTTTTCTATATTTCTACAATTGTAGGGGTACACATTTAAGCTTGTAAAAAAATAGTTTTCCCCATCATTGGGCAAACATTATTTTACTATCACTTGCAGCTCTTGCGTTTTCCCTGTTTGCCTTCCCTTGTATTCGACATGCACGAACAGCTTGTAGCTGCTCATTTCTGACGAGCCAAGAAGTTTTCCCTTTACTGTAAACCGGTATGTGCTTTGGTCGCCCTTATATGTGAAGGGTAGTGTCTCGATGCTTGAAATTTTCTCTTCTTTTTCGTTGTAAAATGAAATTTCAGCTTCGCTCGGGCTTGTCAGGATTATGCTGAATTTTGCTGGCAATTCTTTATCATCTGTTTTTTGAATTGTAACGTACACAGGCTCGGACATTTTTCCTGAGCCAACCGTGATTGCTGAGGGTAACAAGGACATGTCTATGCTTGGCCGATACTCGCTTCCTGCACATCCTGAGATTAGGATGAATAATAGCATAACGAGGAAGCGAAGCATTACTGCGTATAAGTGAATCTTTGTTAAAAGGCTTTCGAAGGCTTTTTAAGGTTTGCCCAATTTTTTGCTTTTGATTGACTTAAAAGGTCATGCCCCTTTGGTCTAATCCGGACATGACAAGAGCTTCCGGAGCTTTTAATCCGGGTTCAAAT